>DUCC01000028.1 GCA_012959995.1 Acidimicrobiia bacterium | reverse complement strand
ACCGGCGACACGCTGTTTATCGGCGATGTGGGTCGACCAGATTTGTTGAGCTCGGTGGGTTTCGCTCAGGATGATTTGGCCAGCCAACTCTATGACAGTTTGCATGAGCAACTTATGGTGTTGCCGGACGCCACCAAGGTGTTTCCGGGCCATGGGGCGGGGTCGGCTTGTGGCAAGAATTTGTCCACCGATACGTGGTCAACTATTGGTGAACAGCGACGTACGAATTACGCCATCAAGGCACCAGATAAAGAAACGTTTATTGAGTTGGTGACCGAGGGGCAGCCGACAGCTCCCGGCTATTTTTTGTATGACGCTGGCTTGAACAAAAGCGACCATGAGTTGTTGGATGAAGCGCAGCCCACGGTGGCTATGACTTGGGAAGAAGCCCAGGCGGCCATGGACGCTGGTGCGGTGTTACTTGATGGCCGTGACCCGGAAGATTTTGCTCGTGGCTATTTGGAGGGTTCAATCAATGTAGGGCTCAACGGTCGTTACGCCGAGTTTGCGGGGTCGATCGTGCCGGTAGATGTTGACATTGTGGTGGTGGTCGAGCCGGGTGCCGAATTGGAGGCCAAGAACCGTTTGGCTCGTATTGGTTTTGACCGGGTGTTGGGTCATGTGGAGGCTCCTTATGCGGTGATGGAAGCCAACCCGGGAGGTGCTGCGGTGGCTTCACGATTGACCGCTGAGCAGTTGGCTGACCGCTTGGCAGAAGATGATCGGGTGCAGTTGGTTGACGTGCGTGGCCCGGGGGAGTGTGGCACGGCGGGTGCTATCGAGGGTGCGTTAAATATGCCAGTGGCGACGGTGCGTGGACAGTTCGGCGAGTTGGATCCGAATCTTCCGACGGTGGTGTATTGCGCTGGTGGGTACCGTTCGTCGGTGGTGGCTTCCATGCTGCGGGCAGAGGGATTTGCCGATGTTTCAGATCTCATTGGCGGTTTTGGGGCTTGGGCTCCAGAAAACGTCTGCATTTAACCCGGTCAATCGGTCATCGCGGCAAATGAGCGTGTAGGGGCGCCGCTTGCTTTGCCCGTCTACCCGTGACGTGGGGACAGGCCCCACGTCACGGGTTGGGTTAGAGCTTGACGACTTGTTGGCGGTTTAGGGTGGCCAGGTCGTTGGCTTGGAGACGGTCCATGCTGTAGGTCCAGAGTTGGTCGCCGATGATCAGGCTGCGTTCGATAGTGGGCATCCAGTCGTAGTTGCTGGGCCAGCAAATGGCGATGGTGCTATCACCAAGCAGGGTCAAGTCACTGGAGATTCCGTATTCTTCGCCGTACATGGCGGCCTCTTCGGCAGAGATTATCTCGCACTCTTGGCCGCCAAAGTCAATGTCGTAACTGTCGCACACCATGATGGTGAGTTCTTGATCGCTCATCCATTCTGGTCGGTCAAAGTTGAGTAGATCCTCGTCAATGACCGGGCACGGTGGATCGACCGGGGTTTCGCCGGGTTCGTCGTCGTGGTCTATGCGCCCCACTTCGGTGATGGTGCCGTCAACAATGTGCAGGGCTGCTGCACCGGAGTAACTGGTGGACCAGTCGTTGAAGGGGAGGAGAGCTAAGTTCTCTGGCCCCCACCAGAGGAAGGCTCGGTGATCCCATTCCACGCTGGAGTTGCCGCCTTCGGTGGTCCAGGTGTCGAGCGCTACCGGGTTATCCAGGTCGTTTGCGTCAAACAGGGTGACTTTGGTGCCGGTGGTTTGTCCGGTGTCGGTGGCTTCTTGGCCGATGCCGAGCACCAGGCCGTTATCGAGGGGGTGCAGGTAGCCGCTGTAGCCGTTTATTTTGAGTTCGCCGCGTACTACTGGATTGGTGGGGTCGCTTAAGTCAACAGTGTAAAAGGGGTCGGTTTGGCGAAAGGTCACCACGTAGCCCACGTCGCCTACGAAACGCACGGAGTAGATGCGCTCGCCGGCGCCCATGTCGCCTACTTGGCCGACGGTTTTGAGTTCGGCTTCGTCACGTTGTAGCACGGTGACCATGGATTCGCTGTCTTCGCTGAACCCCCGCCAAGGACTACCTTTGGTGGTGGCGACTCGCAGGTGGCCGTTGTGTTCTGACATGGAGAACTGGTTGAGGAGGTTGCCTTCAACGCTGCCCGAGGCCAAGTATGTGGTGGCTGCGGTGTCAGATACATCGAATTGGTGGATGGAGGTGGCGTAGTTTTCTTCTAGTTCTTGCCAGAAGGTGTCGTTGCTGTTTTCGAAAAGGATGGGGTCTACGTAGCTGGTGGTGGCTACGTACAAGTTGGTGCCTCCGGCGTAAACGGTTTGCCCGTCGGCCAATATAGTGGTCGAGGAGGGAGCGACCAGGGCGGCTCCGAGGTCTACGGTGAGCACGTTGAGGGTAGAGAACCCGGCGAATTCGCTGGGGTGGTGCACGTTGGAGCATTCGGAGAGAAGGCCATCAGAAATGGCTCCGTCGCTTGTTTCGAGCACGTAGCTTGGTAGCCAGTCTTCGATGACCGTGCTGGTGATGATTTCTTGGTTGAATTTTTTAGCGTTTTCTTCGCCGGCCTCGTTTTGCGGGTAGACGAAAGGCAGTTGGTTCATGCCGGTGGTGATAACTACTCGAGCTACGCCGTTGATTACTCGGGCGCTGACGTAGTTTCCTTCAACGGTCATGGTGCTGGTTACGGCCAGGTTGTGGGGGTCGCTGAGGTCGATTTCGATGACGCTGGTGAGGGCTTTCCAGTACATATCGGGGCCCAAAAGTCGAGAAGTGGCCGCTGAGTTTACGGAGCCTTCGCCAGCTTCGGTAGAGGCCAACACGAAGGCCCGGTTGTCGGAGAACAAAATATTGTTGCTCCAGTGGCCGTCTAGGGTGATGCTGTCGGTGAGCGCTGCTTCAGAACCGCTGACATCGATGTAATGCAAGGTGTTTCCGCTGACTACCAAAATGCGTTGGCCGTCGGTTTTGATGAGGTCGGGTTCATCTATGCCGAGTTCTTGCACATTGGTGCCGGAGAAATCAACGCCCTGTTGGGGGGTGCTGTCGCCTTCTGAAGCGGCAAAGGTCATGGCGGGCGCCAAGGCGGAGGTGGCTTCGTTGCCGAACCCGCTATCTCGGCTCATCAAGTCTATTTCCAAAATGCCCGGCCCGTAGTAGCCGCCGCCACCCAGTCCGTAAGCCCCTACACGGCTCGAGGCTTCGGTTTGCAGGTAGGTCAACATGTCGTCACAGGCCGTGAAGGGGATCAACGCTGAGGCGAACACCACGTCATCAAGGTTGATGCTGGCTACGGTGCTGCTGGTCGGGTCAGGCAGTCCGGATACGCCGTTGGTGGTTCCATCGCCGCAAGCTGCAGCGGTTAAGGCGGTTAGTAAGAAGAGGGACAGAATTCGACGCATGGTTGCTCCACTGTTGAGGGTCTGTCAGTTATGACGACCGGGGCTTCGGGTTTGGTTCCCGAAAAAAGAAATTATTTTAAGCAGTGGTGGTGGGCATCCATGCTGGCCGGGTGGCGGCAAAGTTTTTGATGTCCTCGGCGGAGCGCATGCTGATACTAATGTCGTCGAGTCCTTGGAGGAATCGTTCTTGGGTGGCGGCATCCAACGGGAAGTTGCAGGTAATGCCGGCTTCGGGTGCTTCAAGGGTCAGGTTGGTTACGTCGATGGTGATGACGAGTTCTGGGTTGGCTTCGATGGCGTCAAGGAGTTGCTGTCCTGTTTCGTCTGAAACTTGTACGGGTACCAGGCCATTTTTGGTGCAGTTGTTGCGAAAAATGTCGGCGAAGCGTGGCGAAACTACGGCGTTGAATCCGTATTGCTGTATGGCCCACACGGCGTGCTCGCGTGACGACCCGGTGCCAAAGTTTGGCCCGGCTACCAAGATTTGTGCGTCGGCGTATTGTTCGTTGTTGAGCACAAAGTTGCGGTCGTCGCGCCATTCGGAGAACAAGCCTTTGTCAAAACCGGTGCGTTCTACTCGTTTGAGCCAGTCGGAGGGAATGATTTGGTCGGTGTCTACGTCGGAGCGGCGCAGGGGTACGGCGGTTCCAGAAACTATGTGTACGGCTTCCATGATGCTCCTTAGTTTCCAACTACTGGCGGAAGGTCGGCGGGGGTAGCGAAGGTGCCGGCAATGGCCGTGGCGGCGGCCACGGCGGGGGAGACGAGGTGGGTGCGCCCGCCTCGTCCTTGGCGGCCTTCAAAGTTACGGTTGGAGGTGCTGGCGCAGCGTTCGCCGGCTACTAGCTTGTCCGGGTTCATGGCCAAGCACATGGAGCATCCGGGTTCGCGCCAGTCGAATCCGGCGGCGGTAAAGATTTCTGGTAGGCCTTCTGCTTCGGCTTGGGCTTTAACGGCGAAGGAGCCGGGCACAATCAAAGTGCGCATTCCGTTAGCTACTTGCCGGCCTTGGACTACGGCGGCCACTGCTCGGAGGTCTTCGATGCGACCGTTGGTGCATGAACCAATGAACACGGTGTCTACTGGTACGTCTTTCATGGGGGTGCCGGCCGTGAGACCCATGTAGTCCAGGGCACGTTCGGCGGCTTCGCGTTCGCCGGGGTCGGCAAAATCGCTGGGGTCGGGCACGGGGTCGGTGATGGGGGCTACTTGGCCGGGGTTGGTTCCCCAAGAAACATGCGGGGTGATGTCGGCACCGTTGAGCACGATTTCTTTGTCGAATTCGGCGCCTTCATCGGTGGCGAGGGTTTTCCAGTCGGCAAGGGCGGCGTCCCAGTCGGCGCCTTTTGGTGCGTGGGGGCGGCCTTTGAGGTAGTCGAAGGTGGTTTGGTCGGGGGCAATCATGCCAGCTCGGGCGCCGGCCTCAATAGACATGTTGCACACCGTCATGCGGCCTTCCATGGTGAGGTTTTTTATGACCTCGCCGCGATATTCAATAATGGAGCCGATGCCGCCGCCGGTGCCCAGGCGACCAATGATGGCCAAGATGACGTCTTTGGCGGTGCTGCCTTCGGGCAGGGTGCCGTTGACGGTGACCGCTAGGGTGCCGGGGCGTTGTTGGGGCAGGGTTTGGGTAGCCAACACGTGTTCGACTTCGCTGGTGCCGATGCCGAAAGCGAGTGCCCCGAAGGCTCCGTGGGTGCTGGTGTGGCTGTCGCCGCAGACCACGGTCATGCCGGGCAGGGTGAGGCCTTTTTCGGGACCGATGATGTGTACCACGCCTTGGCCGGGGTCGCCCATGGGAAACAGTGGTACGTCGAATTCTTCGCAGTTGGCCCGCAGGGTCTCGATTTGTATGCGGCTTACTGGGTCGGCAATGGGTTGGTCAATGTTTTCGGTGGGCACGTTGTGGTCTTCGGTGGCCACGGTCAGGTCAGGGCGTTTTACGGGGCGCCCGGCCATACGGAGCCCGTCGAAGGCTTGCGGTGAGGTGACTTCGTGCACCAGGTGGAGGTCGATAAACAACAGGTCGGGTTGGTCGTCGGCGGCGTGTACGACGTGGTGTTCCCAGACTTTTTGGCTCAGGGTTTTGGGTGACATAGCGTTTTCTTACTCGGGGGCGGACCGAGTCAAGGATAACCGGTTAGCGGCGGTGCCGGTCAGTTGGGTCAGAGGGCAGCGAGAAAACGAAGCACTAATGCTCGATCTGAAGCAGCGAGCGACATGTAGGTGTCCCGGGCAACTTGTGCTTCGCCACCATGCCACAAAATGGCTTCTTCTGGCGTGCGAGCCCTCCCGTCGTGAAGGTAATGTTCGTGGCCGACCACACCGGTTAACCCGATGCCCCAAAGAGGCGGAGTCCTCCATTCGTTTCCGGCGGCGTTTCCTTGAGCCAGCCCGTCGGCCAGTTTGTCGCCCATGTCGTGAAGCAAAAGGTCGGTGAAAGGAACGATGGTTTGGTTGGCTAGTGCTTGAACGGGATTTTCTCCGGTTTCCCACGGAGTGGTATTGTGGCATGAAGCGCACCCCACTTGTACAAACCATGCGGCGCCCGTGAGAACCTTAGGGTCGGTTCGTTGGCGCAGGGCAGGCACAGCCACGGTAGAAGTGTAAAAAGCGGTGTCTTCCAAAAAGTCATTGCCAAAATGTTCGGCAGCTAAGTCAAAATCCAAGTTGAAGTCTGCTTCAAAGGCTCCTTGGGTAAAAGTTGCAATGGTGGGCCGTTGGGCTTTCCATCCGAAACGTCCTATGCCGGTATCTGTTTGGGCCGTTCGGCCAGAAATGCCATCTTGGTTTTTATCTTGTGGGTCGGCCCCACTTTCTAGTTCGGTTGACGGAATGGACTCTAAGAGCCCGCCGCCAAATACTGGTGGTGCGACGCGCAGTGAGGTGAAAGCATCGCCGAGATCAACTCCGTCAACTACTACGAGAGGGGAGCGCAACGAGTAGGGGGTCCCGTCGGGGAAGGTTCCAGAGGTTTCTTCCCAGTTGACGGTAAGTGTGCCTTCGGCTTGTTGGCCGCGGTCTTGAAGTTGGAGTCCTACCTCTGGGTGAGGAATTTGTTGCCCCTCGGCGTCTATGCCCATGTTGATCAACAAGATCACGCCGGGAGCGGTTACTTGCCCGTCGGCGGGCACGGAGCGCCCGTTGTTGATGTGGCAGCCGAGGCAACTATTGCCGTTGTTGGGGTCGCCTAAGCCGTCGGTGCTGGTGAAAACGTGTTCAAAGGGCTCGTCGCCAGCAGCGAAGCGTATGCGTTCGGGAAGCCCCATGGCCCGGTTAGAGAGGCTAAATGCTCGCTGGTTATTTGACATGGTGGTGCCTTGGCCGCCACTGCGGAGCAACAGTTCTGGCGGCTCGGTGACCAGTTGCGGGGTGCTTGGTCGGTCAATGAGTAGCCATAGTCCAATGGTTAAACCGAGCAGGGTAAGAAGCCAGAGAAAACGGGTCACTCGCTACTAGGAAGAGCGATGGCATCGATGTCCATTTCTGGTGGCCCGCTGTTGGCGGCTACGCCGGGGGCGGAGTCGGCGTCAGGCATGGTGGGTTGCGCTTCGGGTGCGGGCATGGCGGTGTGATCTACGGTGGCGAATGGGCCTTCAAGGTTTGGGGCCCCTGCATCAGTGGTGTTGGTAGCAGTTCCATCGCAGGTGGCGTAAGTCTCAATGTCGATTGGCGCTGATGTGGCGAAAGTGTTCCCTTCGAAGCAGTTGCCAGATGGGTCGTAGGTCCCGTCTTCTAGGCCGAGCACGATCATGATTAAGTCGGTCGGGTTGCCGGTTACTACGTTGTCTTTAACAGTGTTATTTTCGGCTAACCAGAGGTTTTCGTCAAAGAAAAGCGAGAGGGCGATTCCGCCGAAGGAATTGTCGGTTACTAAGTTGCGGGTCACTAAGTTGCCGCTTCCTCCGGCGATCACGATGCCACCGCCGAATCCGATATCCCAGTCTTCGCTTCTGCGTGGCGTATCTTCGTTACCATTTTGGGTCACGATGTTTCCCACGATGGTGATGTTTCCTTGGGGGGCTAACTCCTCGGAATCAAGAGTATTTGGAACCATGCCTAAACGGTTGAAGCGAAATATTGAGTTGGCGATGATGAGGTTGTCGCTGGCGTTGGTGCCAGAGTAGCCAAGGGCGTTGTTTTCGCTGATGACATTGTTTATGACGGCATTGCAGGGTTGACATTGTCCGATGTAAAAGGCTGAGTCTGGGTGTCCGCTGCCGTAACTATTTTCTAGGAGTCCATTTTGGGCGTTAAAGGCGTAGATGCCGTAGAGACCGTTGTTGTATGCCGTGACGTAGGAGGCCCGATAGCCATCAAGGATGATGTCGCTGCCGTAATCGCCGGTGAAAAACACACCATTTGAGGTATGGGAATGCACCGTCAGGTTTTCTATGGCCACTCCGTTTGAAAAGACGATGAAGCCGTTGGGCCGTTCGTGTTGGCCGTCGATGATTACTTCGTTTCGGTTGAGGCCGCGAATGACTAAGTCATCAGTTTCAACGATTACTGCTTCGTGATAAGTGCCTGGTGAAATAAGGATGAGGTCTCCGGGTTGAGCGGCATCCACTGCGTCTTGAATGGTGGCGTAATCGTTGGGTACACGTAGAGCGTCAGGGAGAGGGATGGTGGTGGGGGCTGCGGTAGTAGTGGGTGCTTCGGTGGTAGTGGGCGCTTCCGTGGTGGGAACTGCGGTAGTGGTGGGTGCTTCGGTGGTGGGCGCTTCCGTGGTGGTTATGGCTGTTGTGGTGGGGGCGACCGAGGTGGTTTCGCTCCCTCCGCATGAGCTCGCTATCAAGCTGATCACGAGAAAAATGGTTAGTGCTGGTATTTTACGCATGCTCGGAGTTTACCCATAAGGTGAGATAGCGGTCAAATTCAGTTGTTTCGAACAATGACCTGCCCGGTTTGCCCGCGTGTGGCTGTGCCGTGGAAAGTGCAGTAGTAGGGGTAAGCCCCGAGTTCATCAAAGGTGAGGGTGGCGCTTCCTTGAGGAAAGAGGAGGTCTTCATTTAGTGGAGGAAACCACCCAGGTTCAAGGTTTTTGGCTGCTGGGGTCACGTTATGGGTGTTGCGACCTTCGTTGACCCAGGTGATTACGGTTCCGGGCGATACTACGATGATTCGCTCAGAGAACGAGTTGTCTTCAATGATCACCGTTACTGAGGATAACCCAGTGAGGTCTACAGCCTTTTCTGGAATGGCGATGGTCATCGATGAAACGACAGTTTGTGAGGTTGCTACCGGCATGGTTGTGGTGATGCCGCTTCTGGCGATGATGGTGGCGTGGCGGTTGCTGCAACTGGTGAATAGGCAGAGTCCTATGAAGAAAAGTCCAAGCATTCGCATGGGGACAGAATAGGTCAGGTGTGGTGTTTTTCTACAAACTCGGCGGAGCCGTTGGCTCCAAGGAAAGGCTAAGCCCGGTGGTCTTCTACGAACTGGTAAAAATCGTCGCCAAAGAGCGGCCCCATGTGGAGGGTTATTTCGCCTTTGGTGTTAACAAACACGGCGGCGGGTTGGGCGAATATATCAAAGCGTTTCCATACCGTGCCGTCAAAGTCGGCCAGGTTGATGAGGTTGGTTAGCCCCCATTCGTTGATGGCTTCGTCGATGGAGTCCGAGTCGTTGATCCCGCTAGATACCCCGACAATGGTGAGGTTTTCTATTGCTGTGCTGGCCCCGGCGACCGTCGGGGATTCTGCTTTACAAACCGGTCAGGTGGGAGCCCAAAACCAAAACAGCACGTCGCCGCCGGCCAAAGTGGCGGCATCAAAGGCGGTGCCGTCTACCAAGGTAGAGGTGAATTGCAGAGCCTCAGGCACCGTGTCGAGGGCTGAGGCTGGGCTGGTTTCTGGTGCGGCGGTGGTGGGCGCTGCGGTAGCGGCGGGGGCGGTTTCTTTGGTACTGCTGCAACCGGTGGCTAACAAGATTGCGGCCAAGATCGGGGCAATGAGAGTTAAGCGCATACCTTGACTGTATGCCGGTTATCGTCAACAGGGTGAGCACCCGCCTACTAATTCTTTCCGCCTTATTGTGCGGCATGGCTTTATTGGTGGCCTTCGCTTTGCAGGTGCTGGTAGCTACCTGATTTTGGTTCGCCGCTGGCCTTCGCCGCGGTAGAGTCAGGGTATGACAGCATCGCATCAACTGGTGGTTATTGGTGGGGGTCCGGCGGGGTATGCGGCGGCGCTTTATGGGGCTGCCGCTGGCTTAGATGTGGGTTTGGTCGAAGAGAATCGTATTGGCGGTACCTGTCTGCACGTGGGGTGCATTCCCGCTAAAGAACTTTTAGAAACCGCCGCCGTGGTGCGTACCGTTAAACACGCCGCCACTTTTGGTGTTTCGGCCGGGGAGCCGATGATTGATTTGGCCATCAGCCAAGAGCGCAAACAAAAAGTTATTGACAACCTTTTTAAAGGTTTGACCGGCCTGTTGGCGGGCCGGGGGGTCACTGTTTACAACGGCCGGGGCACGTTGGGGGTGGATCACACGGTTATTGTTGATGGCCCAGAGCCTGCCACGTTGACCGCTGATCACATTATTTTGGCTACGGGTTCGAGCCCGCGCACTATCCCGGGTTTTGCCATTGATGGCCAGTTGGTGGTGACCAGCGACGAGTTGTTGTCGCTCAATACTGTGCCTGAGCGGGTGGCGGTTATTGGCGGCGGGGCTATTGGCTGCGAATTTGCTTCGTTTCTGAACGATGTGGGTGCTCAGGTGACTTTACTCGAAGCTGCGCCAGAGATTCTCCCGGGCTGCGATGCGGAGGTGGCTAAGACGGTGCGCCGGTCGTTTAAAAAACACAAGATCAAGGTGCACGCTGGGGTGTCGGTTAATGGTCATGCGCCAACCGGTGCCACAACCACGGTGGCTTTTGGCGAAGACGAAACCGCAGAGGTTGATTTGGTAGTGGTGGCGGTTGGTCGGCGCCCTAACGGTGATGCGGCGGGTTTGGTAGGTACCCGGGTGGTGGTGGACGATCGTGGTTTTATCGAGGTCAACGAAGCCTTGTTGACCGGCGAACCGGGGGTCTATGCGGTGGGTGACGTTGTTAATACGCCACAGTTGGCTCATGTTGGTTTTGCTGAGGGCATGAATGCGGTGAAACATTTGTTGGGCGAAAACCCGGTGCCGCTCAACCCGACGACTGTGCCGTGGTGTATTTACACCCACCCGGAGGTGGCATTTGCGGGCCTTACCGAAGAGGCGGCGGTAGCGGCCGGCCATGAGATAGTGGTGTCATCGCATCGGTTTATGGGTAATGGTCGGGCCATGATTTTGGGTGAAACCGATGGTTTGGTCAAGGTGATTGCCAAAAAGGATGCCGATGGTCGGGCCGGTCAGATTCTTGGTGTGCACATGGTGGGCCCTTGGGTGACTGAGCAGTTGGGCCAGGCGTATTTGGCGGTCAATTGGGAGGCTTCGGTCGATGAGGTGGCGGCATTTATTCAACCGCACCCCACGATGAGCGAGTTGTTTGGTGAAACAGTGCTTTCGCTTACGGGCCGCGGGCTACACGGGTGATTTACTATGACTGATTTATTGCTTCCTCAATTAGGTGAAACGGTTACCGAGGGCACCATTACCCGTTGGTTCAAGTTGGCGGGTGAGCCGGTTGCGCTTAATGAAACTTTGTATGAGGTGTCGACCGACAAGGTGGATTCCGAGGTGCCGTCGCCATTCGCTGGGGTGTTGACAGAGATTGTGGCTGGTGAAGGTGCCACGGTGAGCGTGGGGGCGGTGATTGCCCGTTACGAGGGTGAGGGCCCGGCTCCGACGACTGCGACTCCGAAAACGACAGAACCGGCCCAACAAGCACCAGCGCCCACGAAAGCGATACCAGAAACGCCGCCTGCACCTGCCAAACCTGCAGCAAGAACGGCCAAGTTTTTGTCGCCTCTGGTGCGCCGTTTGGTTGAAGAACACGGGGTGGACTCAACCAAAATTGCCGGCACCGGCATGGGCGGTCGGGTAACCCGGAGCGATGTTGAAAAATACGTACGTGACCACCCGTCGACCACCGAGCCCTTTAATGGTATTCGTCGGGCTACCGCTCGTCACATGGTGGGGTCTAAAGCGATTTCTCCGCATGTGTTGACCGCTATGGAAGTTGATTTTGAAAACGTTGAGCAGGTGCGTCAAGCGCATCGGGCAGCCTGGAAGGCATCTGAGGGTTCCAGCCTGACCTATTTGCCGTTTATTATTCGGGCCTTGGCGTTGACTTTGGCGGAGTTTCCTCGCTTAAACGCCACGGTGGGTGACGGCGAGTTGGTGGTGCATAGCGAAATCAATTTGGCTATTGCCGTAGACCTCAACTTTGAGGGCTTGGTGGCGCCGGTTATTCGAAAAGTAGCGGGGTTGAGCCTGGCTGAGGCGGCTCGGTCGGTAGTTGAGGTGGCAGGCCGGGCCCGAGACCGCAAGCTCACCGCTGACGATTTGGCGGGGGGCACGTTTACCATTACTAACCCGGGGCAGTACGGCACGTTGATGCAGTTTCCTATTATCAACCAACCGCAGGTGGCCATTTTGTCGACCGATGGGGTGAGCCGTAAACCAGTGGTGGCCTTAGATGCTGCCGGCAACGAAACCATTGTCATTCATTCGGTGGGTGTGTTGGCTATGGCGTGGGATCACCGGGCTTTTGATGGGGCATACGCAGCGGCTGGTTTGGCACATTTGCGTAAGGTCATCGAAACCCATGATTGGCAGTCAGAGTTTTAAAGATGGGCACTGACCGGCCGTTTCGTATCCGCTGGTTAGGCCGGGTGCGTTATAACGATGCTTTGGCTTTACAGCACGGGGCGGTAGCGCACAGCGCCGACGATTATTTGTTGTTGTTGGAACACCATGCCGTGTACACCTTGGGGCGAAGGGCCACCACCGAGCATTTGTTGGCGCCGCCGGAAGAAGTGGGCGCCGAGTTAGTGCACACCGACCGGGGCGGCGATATTACTTTTCATGGCCCGGGCCAGTTGGTGGGTTACCCGTTGTTGCATCTCGAAGGCAAAGGCCAGGGCTCCATGGCCGACCCGGTGGCGTATGTGCGCAGCGTGGAGGACCTAATTATTGGGGTGTGTCAAGATTTGGGGCTTAGCGAGGTGGGCCGTTTTGATGGTTACCCCGGGGTGTGGGTAGACCCAACGGGCCAGAACCCCAGAAAGATTGCCGCCATTGGGGTGCGGCTTAGCCGGAGCCGGTCCATGCACGGGTTTGCCTTAAATGTAGACCCAGACATGAGTTTTTTTGAGCGCATGGTGCCCTGTGGCATTAGCGATTACGGGGTGACCTCTCTGTCTGCTGAAGGTATTGAGGCCACCATGGAACAAGTGGCTGGCTTGGTGGCCAAGCGAGCGACTGCGTTGTGGGCTAATGGCCCGGTGGAACGAACCGATGTGGCGTGGGCGGGCCGGCCTATTGATGTGGCGGCCTTTACCCGTGGCGAAGGCCCGGGGGAACCGCCGCCGGTGGAGCGCAAGCCAGATTGGATGAAGGTCAAGTTAGACACGGGCCCGGAGTATCGCCGGCTCAAAGCATTGATGGCCGAGCAAGACTTGGTAACGGTGTGCGAAGAGGCCCGG
>DUCC01000027.1:10978-13021 GCA_012959995.1 Acidimicrobiia bacterium | reverse complement strand
GTTGACCCCAAAGATTACGTGGCGTTGGCCGAGCAAATCATTGAGGCCATCCATGACGAGGAGTACCTTGATGCTTTACGCACCGGGGAGCCTCGGAGCTTGGCGTCTAGCCAGGGCTTTGGGTGGTGCCTTGAAGTATGGGACATGGTGGTTAACTCCACGGCCGGTGTGTTGCTAGCCGTGGAGGCTGCTTTGGCTGAGGGCGTAGCAGGGTCGTTGTCTTCTGGTTTGCATCATGCGCGGGCTAATACCGGTGCCGGGTTTTGCACCATTAATGGTTTGGCGGTGGCTGTCCAGCACGCCAAAACCTTGGTGGAGGGCCAGGTGGTGGTGCTTGATCTTGATGCGCATTGTGGTGGGGGCACCCAAAGCTTTATCGCCGGTGATCAACGGGTCCGCCATTTTGACCTCAGTACCGCCCGGTATGACGGCTACACCCCTACCGAGGGAAACCAGTTGGTGTTGTTGCCGTGGGAGGTTACTAACGACGGCTATGTGGCCGCGGTAGCGGCCATGTTGGCCGATTTACCCACCGATGCCAGCCTGGTGCTTTATAACGCCGGGGTTGACCCAGCACCTGCTATTTCTGCTGGCGCCTTAGCGGAACGTGAGCGTTTGGTTGCGGCCTGGGCCAGCGAGCATCAGGTACCTTTAGCCTTTGTGCTGGCCGGCGGTTACACCGATTTGATGTCCGAACAAGAGTTAACGGCTTTACATGTGCGCACCGTTACTGAGTGTGTACAGGTAGCGAAAATTATTCCAAGGGGCTTGAACTACGAAAAAGAATTGGAGGGTTGCCTTTAATGATGTTGAGTAAAAGGTTTTCTGAGGCGGTGGAGTTTGCCCGGGTTCATCATGAGGGCCATAACCGTAAGGGTTCGCCGATCCCTTATTTGAGCCACCTGTTGGCGGTGGCCGGGTTGGCGATTGAAGATGCGGCGGCCGACCCCGGGTTGCAAGACCAGGTGGAAGACATCGCTATTGCGGCGCTGCTTCATGATGTTCTTGAAGACACTGAGGTAACGGCCGATGAACTTGAAGCAGCTTTTGGTTCGGTGGTGCGAGAGATTGTGGAGGAGTGCAGCGATGCCGAGGGCCCCGGTAATAAACCACCGTGGCTGTTACGCAAGCAGCAGTACCTCGAAGACTTAGAGTTCGCTAGCGATGCGGCGTTGTGCGTGGCTTTGGCCGATAAACGTCATAACGCTTTGTCTACGGTGGTTGACGCCAAGGCGGAAGGCCCAGAGTTTTGGGCTCGTTTTTCGGCGGGACCCCAAGACCAAATTTGGTGGTATCGAGCGTTGGCCAGCATTATTGGCTTTTGGCGTCCTGGCCGGGCCGCCCAGGAATTGAATTACACCGTGGAACGGCTGTGTGCGTTGGCCAATGAGGCGGTTGGCGTAACTCAACCCCACTGGGAGTTAGCGGCCAACGAAACAACGGGCCCCACCAGTCGTTCTTATTGGGTGGTCGACGGCCGTTTTGCAGCCGGTGCTTACCCGGGGGACGGTGACTGGAAGCCTGGCGATGCCGCCCCGGAGGTGGTGGGTGAAATGTTGAGTGCCGGTCTGAACTGTTTTGTAAATTTGACCGAAGACCTGCCGGGCGGCGGCGATAGCCACTTGAACATGTATGACCCTTTTGTGTCGGGTCAGGCCTTGATTGACCGCAAGCCGATTCCAGACATGGGCATCCCGCCGGTGGAGCACATGGTGACGGTGCTCGACGCCGTTGATCAGCATTTGCGCCAAGGCGGCAACGTGTATGCCCATTGTTGGGGTGGTTTGGGTCGCACCGGCACCGTGGTGGCGTGTTGGATGATCCGCCATGGTTTGGTTTCGCCCGAGGATGCTTTGGAGGAGTTGACTCGTTTGCGCTTGGGTGATGCGGGTGCGGGGCACCGTCGATCCCCCCAAACGAGCGAGCAGTGTTTATTTGTGACAAATTGGAAAGAAGGTCAATGACTCTAGAAGCGGAGAAACAATTGAAAAGCAATGACTTACCGTTGGCGCCTTTGGGCTTAGAGGGCCCGACCGGGCGTGC
>DUCC01000027.1:1795-10842 GCA_012959995.1 Acidimicrobiia bacterium | reverse complement strand
AAAGACCAAACTGGCCAAGGTAATAACGACACCAAGTTGGTGCAGTACGACGAAGATGTTGCTGGTCAAGCAGTGGTAGAGCGTTACCCCGTTCAAGATGTGGGTATCCCTACTGCTGAAGAAATGTTGGTGGTTCTCGATGCTATTGATGGGCATTTGGCCAACGGCAAAACGGTGTATTTTCATTGCTGGGGTGGGTTTGGCCGCACCGGCACCGTGTTGGGTTGCTGGTTGCGTCGCCATGATTACGCCACCAATGCTTCTTGGCAAGAAAAAGTTAACGATCTTCGCTTAGGGGCGATCGATGCTCAGCACCGCCCGTCACCCGAGGTGCCGGGGCAGTGCCATTTTGTTGACCAGTGGCCCGAGGGTTCACTGATTGAAGAAGTTCCAGAAAAAGCCGCCCTCGCCCCACCGCAGGTGGACCGCACGGACCGCATAGCGGGTTCGTTGTTGGCCGGCGCTATTGGTGATGCTCTTGGGGCGGCGCTGGAGTTCATGTCGTTGTCGGAGATTGAAAATGAGTTTGGTCCTGGTGGGGCAACCTCGTTCACTCCGTATTACGGCCATCCGGCGCCTATTACTGATGACACGCAGATGACTCTGTTTACCGCCGAGGGCCTTATCGAGACAGCCGCTAACGGCACTGACCCAGTAGAGGAAGTGTGGGCGGCTTATCAGCGCTGGTACCACGCTCAGGGCGGCCCGTTGCCTGAGGGCATTGCCCCAGATTTTGGTTTACTGGCCGTGCCGGAACTCTGGGAGCGCCGTGCCCCTGGGAATACCTGCATGGGCTCCATGGCCGGCGGCGTGCCCGGCACTACTACGAAGTCGCTCAATGATTCCAAAGGTTGCGGCGGCATTATGCGGGTGGCTCCGGTGGGTTTGGTGGCCACCAGCGACCAAGAGGCGTACCGCTTGGGTTGCGATGTGGCGGCTTTGACGCATTCACATCGAAATGGTTGGGTTCCTGCCGGGGTCCAGGCGGTGATTATCCACCGCATCATGGAAGGCGATGATTTGTTTGCTGCCGTGTTGGCGGGCCGTGAAATGGCCGAACAAGACCCGCAAGGTGCTGAAGTTGTGACTTGTATAGATGCGGCTATTGCTTTATCAGCCGAAGCTCCGCTGGGCGGGTGGGATCTTCACCGACTGGGCGGCGCCTGGGTAGGGGAGGAAGCGCTAGCGATCACCATTGCCGTAGTGCTGGCCGAAGACGACATAAACAAAGCCTTATTGCTAGCGGTGAACCACTCCGGAGACTCAGACTCCACCGGCGCCATGGTCGGCAACGTGCTGGGTGCTTTGCACGGGGTTAAAGCCCTCCGCCAAGACTGGCGCCAAGAAGTCGAGATAGCCGACGTGATTACTGACTTGGCCGAGCGACTGGCGGGTGTTGGCCGTTAGAAAGATTTAGGTGGCGTCTTCGTCAATTAACTCCACGAAGGCCATGTTGTTTTCAAAATTTAGGGTGACCATAATCTGTTCTCCTGGGATTACACAAAGGGCATTCATTACCGGTGCAAAACCATAAAAAAGAGCACCAGCGGAGAGCTTTGCGTGTATCCATTTTTCAACCCCACCCAACAGATACAGAGACCAAATAAGAAGGTCGGCATTGCTGTGTGTGGTGGATGGTTTTCTTAGCTCGTTGGTACTCAGGGGAAGGCTCTTTCTTCTAGGGAAGCAGTACTTCCTAAAAGAGTACGCCACACCTGTGACAGTGTGCTCGGGAAGTGGGTACATGGGTTATCCTTCTTCGATTTCAGTGTCAAAAAATGCTGCTCTGAGTTGTTCAAAAATCTTGGTGAGCTCATCTTCAGAAGGAAGCCCTAAAACAAGGGGATTGAGCGCTCCAGGGGTAAAGCGCATGAAGCATTTGAAGGCCTCTTCAGGTGTCTTGCCGGTGACAAGCCCCACTAAGGCGATTACTTCGAGGTAAGACCCCACCAATTGAGTGATCAAACTATTTAAGTGCTTAATCCGTTGGTTAACTGTTTCGGACCCGAGGCCTTTGTCTTCGGATATTCTTTTGAGAACGTTGGGGAGCTGACGTTCCTCGTGGGGGCTCCAACGGTCGTGAATGGTGGCGGCAAGAAATTGCAGTGCATGTTCTTTTTCCGAAAAGAGGCTTGGGTCATCGGGTAGGGCAAAGATTTGCGGGGTGCCGTTATCTGGGTGCCATTCAATTGCACATGGCTCGTCAAACCCATGTTCTTGCTGGGCGTGAAACCACTGCGTGGCTATGTGGGCCTCAATGGTTTTTTGCGCCAAGCCGGCCTCTTCTTTGGTGGAATAGTTGTTGGGGTCTACAGCGAGGGGGCCGGCATAAACGGCGTCGCCTTTAGGAATAGCTTCCCCGAGTGCATTGATGAGTTTTTTGTCGTGCTTCCCGAAGCCGGTGTTATGCGATGGCTGTTTACGTAGTTTCATTTGTTATTCCTTTTCTGGTTGTTGGCTGTTTTGCAGTTGGGGTGACCGGGGGCGGCTAGGTTTTTGGGCTGGTCGTGGCGGAGGCAGCGTTGTTCGTTTAAAAGGAAGATGCATCCGTTGGTTTCGCGTTGAAGCCGCTTTGAGAGGCTGGCTTTGTTTCGAACTGCCAAGTGAACGGTGAGGCCACGCTTAACAAACTGGCGAACGATTGGAATAAAGGCGTGGTCGCCGGACCCTACGATTACTTCGTCAAATCGTTCGGTTAGCCCGGGCATGTTAAGAAAAACTTTGGCCTCGGCGATGAGCGCTTGGTCGGCACCGTTGGCTCCGGTGGCGGGTCGCATGAGTGCGGGAGCCCAGATCCTCTTGATTTCACCTTCGGTTACTCGCTGCGAATAGTGGTGGTTGTAACTGCAGCACATCTGGTCTTCGGGCCCGTTGCCAACGAACTCAAAGTCGAAGCGGGTTTGCTCGACAACTCCCATGCTTGGGCTGCCGCTGCCTTGTAGATTGTCAAGGTCAATGAGGAGAAATCGGCGTGGGTCAGGGTCACGTATTGTGCAGCATTTCTTCTTCGGCGGAGGGCATGTTTTAGGAAGGTTTTTGTTCCTTGATTTTCGATTTTTCATGGGTTTCTTTCCGATCATGCGCTTCCTGGGTGGAGGTGCTTCTCGTCCATCTAACCATGCAAATAGGGGGTTCCCTCGCTATAAAAGAAATTGACATTTGGGGTGAACTTATACCAAAAAAGGTTACTTAAAACTTTAATAATTGCTATTAAAATTAACCTAATTAATAATATCTTTAACACTCATTTCTGAAAAATTATCCTTGTATGTCACTACGTTGAATGGGTTTTTTTACAGCTGAGATTGCTTGGAGGAGGGGTTAGAAGGGAGCCGCTGTGGAGACGTACTCAGAGCACTTTGGCGGCGCCGTAGATTAAGGAAAAGTCGATCTTAATCAAGCTGGAAATGACCGTGTCCAGATTTAGTGATATTGGTGGTGCAAGTGGTTACTTAGTTTGGATGTCTGCAACCACAGGTTGATGGTCAGAGAGCTTTGGGTCGTCCCCGTTCCAAAGCGGTTCAACATGAGCCTTGATACCCGGTAGGTGTTTTCTCGGGACGAAGATGAAGTCGCAGTTGTATCGGTACTCAACTTTTCCTGGTCCAATCCATCGCAAGGTGCGTTCAGGCTCATCACCATGACCCACATCGAGGGCATGGTGGTAAGAGGAAACCATGCCGAGTTGTTCGAGTCGGTCAAGGTTCTTCTGATGGGGCTTAGCAGAAGGCCCCTGTATGGAGCAGTTGAAGTCTCCGACAAGAAGGGTATTGCCTTCGGCCAGTATTTTGCCCCAAACATTAAGTAGCTCAGATATTTGCTGTGGGTAAGAAAGTGTGCTTATTCCTTTACGGACGACTGTCCAAACGGCAAGAATGTTAAAAGCGTGTCGGCCTAAATAAGAGACTCGTACTGGGAGCACCCATGGGAGTTGCGGTCCATAAGTGATTTCTTCAACTGCCCAACCATTAAAACCTAAAACACCGATGCCTTTGTTGCTGTTGCGGCCTTTCCAGGCGAATGAAAAGTCGTGCTCGGTTTGGTTAGGAAGTTTTTCAGCACATTCAGGAACTACCGCAATATCTGGGTTAAGTCCGTTTAGGTACCAGAGTTTTCGGTGGAGTGCCATGCGGCAGTTCCACTCAACGATTCTCATAGTTGATCAATTGACAGTAACCAGGCGACGTCTTCAGCTTCAAGGGCAAACCATTCGCCGTGGAGGCGTTTACTAGCATATTTGCGATGGAGGTCTGATTCGGCTCGGGTGTAGTCGTGGCTGAAAATACGGTGAAGCACGGTGATGTCACGGTTGAGCTCTCTGCTTAAGCGCTTCTTTCGCCGTTCAATGTCTACAGCTTTGCCGATCTTGTATTCGTGTTCCCATTGCATGAGATAGACAAACCCTTCTCGTACATCAAGAGTGGGAAGTTGACCTCCTAGTTCGTTGCGGTGATAGTAGGAATCATGAATTTTGTGAGTGAGCCACGTGTTATCGCCAAATGCATCGGCAAACTTTTCTGGGAGTTCGTAGGAGCGGGCTCGCTGGGCGTTGAGAATAAAATAGGCCTTGGTTTCCCAATGGCGCCGCCCCTGCGGGCCGGGAATGATTTCAAAGTCAACTGCTTGCCAAGAGATGGAGGCGGTGCCATCTTCGGCGTTTGTAGCGACGACTCTGCCTAAAGCTTCTATTTGAGCGGATTGAGAGATGGTGTTATAACGAACTTTAAGCACACCATCGCCCTCCCAAAGGTGGTGAGCAAGGTTGCCGAGGTCGTGGTAGCGACCGATGTTTTCGTTGAGTTCCCCTTGAAGCGCTCCGGTATCAATCACCCAGTATTTGGTGGAGGTCATGTGTTCACTTCAAACACCCGTACCCAGTGACCGGCAATGTTGTCGGCGGTATGGCGACAAGTGATGGTTACTTGGTCGGGCCAATCGCCGACGGCTTTTTGAAAGGTGGCTGAGCGTTGGGCAATGTCTTGGGTGGTGAGGTTGGTTGTTTGCCCGGGTTGAAGGTTCATGATCCAGGTTAAGCCGTTGTCGGGGTTGGTGAGGTAGGAAGCCATTTCGTCATCGGTGACGTAAAGCGCGAGCCGTTCAATGCCGCCGGGGAAAGCAGCTAGGCGAGCTAGGTCGTGAATAAACATGCCGGCTAGTTGCGGCCGGGGAAGGTTCATGCCAGATGGGTTGGCTCGGTGGTATTTGACTTCTAAGGCCATGGTTGGTTGGCCCATAGGGTCAACCAACACGGTGTCTACTTTGGCTCGGGGAACGGTGGGATGGGGGTGTTCAAAACTAAAGTGGGCCAAGTCAACGCCGCTGCTACGGAGGCTTTCAAAAAAGGCGTAGCGAACAAGGTCTTCGCTTTTGTGGCTTGGCCCGGCGAGGACGATATGTAAGTTATCTATGAGGGTTGGCCAATTGGAGTGCTCGTTAGGATGGTTCATCTTGTATGGAATACAAGCCCTAGGCGGCTTGTAAGCGCTGGGTAGTTTTTTTGAAGTGCTTTGCTTGCGGGCTTCATTCTTTGATACCTACAAAGTACATCCAATAGTAGGATTTCGAACGCTGTTGATTCAATCCAGCCAACGGTTTTGGTGTAACCAACGACTGCTTGGGCTTTAGTGGTTTTCAAAAAGTTGTCAAGTTCTTTGTCGGGTACTCTGAGCGTGTTGCAGGTACTGAAGTGAATAACTCGACCTGATGCTCGTGGCCCAATGATGTCCGCAAGTTCCTTAAGGCTCACTGCGTCGTCTTCTTCATGGTCGTTAAGCCAAATTGTTTTTGGGGAACCATGGAAGGCGAAATATCCAACTTTGTAGACATCGTGGTTTTGGCCAAGCCATTTGTCAACGTAGTGGTCTAGTTCTTCTCTGGTACCTATACGACGGTGAATAAAGGGTCGTTCGGCATCTACCTTGTAGAGAAGCTCAAGGATTGGTCGGGCTGACGATTTATCTCTAAGGTCGCTTGGGGTCCAGTCACCTTCAAAGGCAAAAATCCCGACTTCATTGCCCCCGGTGGTCATGTGCCGGATTGGGGTTCACTAGGTTCACCGATGATGTTGTCACCGTCAATGTCGGCGTTGAGTTGTGTTTCTAGGTGCCAGATAAATTTCTGGGCAGAATCGAACACTTGGTAACCCGCTCCGCTGAGTTCTGCGAGGGTTGGTGCATCAATTCCTGGGGCGAAGCAGACTGGGTTGGTGAGGCCTGGTTGGATACCGGTGTGCCAGACCAGTTCGACGGTGGCGATGGTTTCGTCAGTTTCTTGATGAGAGATTGAACTATTGATTTCTGGATGGGCGATACCTTTTTCGGCTACTACTTTTAAGATTTCGGTTACTTCGGCTGACTCTTCTTCTTTTACTGCGATTGCGTCTACCATTTTGGCGCTTATTTCTTGTTGGTAGGTTTCTTGTCCGCCGTAGAGGCTGTCTAAGAGTTGATTTGTTGCTTTGGTGAGCCGCTCGCGGCGGTCAACAAGAAATTCTGGGAACTTGTCAATTGACCAAAGTGTTGGGTCGGTGGTGATCCATTGAGATTCCAACACGCCGGGTTGAGAAGCAGCGATTTTAGGTAAGTATTCGGCCGGGTCTTTATCGCTTATCTCAAAGTTTGAGGATGCGGTGAGGAAACACATGTTTGCTAGTGAATTGATTTCTTTACGGTCATAACCGGCTTTGCGGAGCAGTGCTTTGGGAAAGATGTGGTGCAAGTGGAGGTTGCTGTTTTTTCCTAAAAGGTTTTCGCGCAAGCCAATTCCGGTAAGGAGGTCGCGTCCATTTTGGGTTCGGGTTAGCAGGTAAAGGATCGGGTAAAAGCGGGCTCCTACGGTGGACCAGTCAAAGTCACTGGTTCGTACGGTGAGGTCACCTCGCCACTTCCTCATTTCTTCGATGGCTCCGTCGATTCCGTTGTCTTTCATGGCGTCAAGGTCTCGTTGGAGTTTGGATTCTACTGAGCTGGAGTAGCGGCCCCACATGAGGCAGTGGAGGTACCAATAGAGAATTTTTTGTTGGGTTGTTTGGTCTTTCTCTTCCCCGTTTAGTTGATGCACCAGCCAAGCTAAGGCGGCGAAGGCACCTCGGCCGCCGAGTACCCGGTTGTGGTCAAGGCCAAGACGTGACCCGACGAGATTTAGGAGAAAGCCGATGTGTTTTTCGGAAGCGTTTAATGCGTTCGCAAACTCTTCAACGTTGAGATCTCGTAGGCCGGGGAATTTAGCTTGGTTGGTGCCGACTGCAGTTACGCAGCGTAGGAGCCAGTCAAGGGTGAAGTCGTACCCGTGTTCTTGCCACTCTGCTTGAATTTTCATGAGGGCTGCCCGAGCTTGTGGCCAGTCGGCACATATGCGGGCTAAGGCAAGGTCGCCAGCGGAGAGTTTGGTTCCTCCCGAGTTGATGCGGTTGAAAATTTCTACGACTTCGTCGATGGTTCGTTCTTGGCCGGCAATGACGTCCTCATGGAGGGAACGTTTTTGTATCCCATCTATTTTTAAAAGCCGCTCCATGAAATGGATTACTTCGTCAGGGCTGTTTTTGGCAGCTTTTTTCGCTATTTCGGCAATGTCCCCATCGAAGACCTCGGTTACGGAAACCCATGTGGGGTCTCCTTTCATTTTTATGGGCCCGTAGAATTCAAAAACTTCGGTTTTTGCGTTGAAGTAGAGGTCAATAAAGGCTTTCTCGTCGCCTTGAAAAAACGGTGGTGCTTGGCCTCGGATAAGGCCGTAAAGCGTGGTGATGCGTTGTTGGCCATCAAGGAGGAGGTTGATGGTGCCAAGATCTTGTGAGTTGACGTTGCGTAGGTTTTTTGGGTCGGCTTCGGTGGTCCAAATGAGCAGTGTCCCAACGGGGTCTTCTCGGTAGAGGCTTTGCATAAGGGACCGCACTTGGCTGCGGTTCCAGACATAGCCGCGCTGAAATTCAGGAAGGGCGAGTTGGCCGCTATCTATATTTACCAGGGCGGTGGAAATCTTCATTGGGTACTCCTTGGTGAATCAGGGTTTGGCGTGCTTGGGGTTATGGCCATCCAGGCCACGAGGTTGATTTCGGCGGGGTGCACTGATTCGATGATTGGTGGTGGTGGTGGGACTTGAAGGTTTTCAGCGTCGGCAATTGTGGCGATCTGTTTTACGGCCTCGCGGGGAGTGTGGCCACCGTTGAGGACTTCTCTTATGGCTGTTTCTACTCGGCGGGACGGCACAGTGTGGAGTCGTTGGAAGAGGCTGTCTTGTTCTTGTTGCCCAAGGAAGGCCCCGTAGTCAGCGACGAGGTTGGCGGCGGTTCGTAGGGCTTTGCGTATAACGGGGGCGAACGCTGCGGGGTCGGTGAGTTCTTTCCATTCGGTAGCGATGTCGTGGTGGGCGGCATCCCAGGCGGCGAACGCTCCTTGGTAAGCGTCGTCGGTGAGGTGGCGTTCAACTGATTCGGCTCCGGGGTCGGCTGCCGAGAGTGCGGTGAGTGTTTGGCGGTTTACTTTTACCACTGTTTCGTTATTGACAACAACGGTTAGGGGGTTCCAGGTTTCGTCGGTGGGTACAAACCGGAAGACTGGTTTTTCGTTGTTGCCGACACGGGCACAAAATGAGTACCCGTGGGTGCGTACTGCGGTGCTTACGAACCCAGACCCGGACCCGTAGGGGAGGTTTTGTACATCGCGGCCCAGGGTGGAGGTTTCGGTAGCTTTGCGTAAACGGTGCCGGTATTCTTCGCCAGAGAGTGCGTTGCCGCCTCCTTCTTCCAAAAGAACGGTGATGTCTTCGTCTCGTAGGCGTTGTAGTTGGTCTTTTTTGTCGTAGAACGATCTTCCTTCAGACCCGTCGAAACCGGGGATTACTTCGCCTACCCCTATGGCGGCGTCAGCTCGAGCGAGTTTGCCATGGAGTCGTTCTTCAAGTTTTAGTAGTTTGTCGAGGTGGGCAGCCGGGAAGAAACAGTCGAGGAACACGTGTGGATGGTTGGACCCGATGCGGTCAATTCGCCCATGGCGTTGAACAATACGCATGGGGTTCCATGGGAGGTCGTAGTTGATGATCCGTCCGGC
>DUCC01000027.1:0-1744 GCA_012959995.1 Acidimicrobiia bacterium | reverse complement strand
ACTCCCTCAGACAAAACATCGGTAGTGAACAACAGGTCGTAACGGTTTTTAGAGGTACTAGTGCCGGCTGTTTCGGGGGCGAACCCGGCTAGCACCCGGGCCTGCTGGTCTTGGTCAATTCGTGACCTTGAACCGGAAACCGGGGAAGGAACCCGGCCCTTATAGTCGCTCAACGGGTCGTCTTGGTCAGCATTTTCTATTGCTTCGGCAACGGCTTGATAAACGCTGCGAATGGTGTCAGTGAAAGTGGAGAACACTACGGTTTTACGCCGGTCGCTGGATGACAAACCAACTCGAGACGCTAAGCGGGCTTCGGTAGCGATTTCTCGTAGGCGTTCAATCAGTCGTAACGCTTTAGCGTCAGTTACCTGGCTTACTTGGTCGGCTTTAACTTTTAGTCTCCCCAACAGTTCAAGATCACGGGTTACATCAGTGGTTAACGCATCAACATGAAACAAGTCTGCGGATTCGATGTTCCAAGTTTTGCTGTCATCGAGGTCTTCGAGGAAGTCGTCGAACTCGTCGGCGTCGCTGGTTGTCCATTCAGATAAAGCGTCACCAACCACTACATGACCGTTTTCTAAGCCAGAAAGGAACGCCCGATGTGAGGTCATTAACCTTCCGAGAGTTGAAGCCAACGCAGTCGGCGATGACTCCAGGCGTTTCAACAACCCGGAGCGCAATAAGCCAGCGTTTACGAACTGGAAAGCTTCTTGGTATTCGCCATCTAACGAGTAAGCGCTCGGGGTGTAGCGAGACAGCATCAACCGTCCGTCGTCGTGGTGGCGGTCTTCGTAACGCAGTTCGTCCTCAGATTGCTCTAAGGCGTACACCATGTCGTTGACTAGTTCGGTGCCTAACTCGTCTAAGTCGTAATCCAAGCGGTGTAGCACTGGTTCTGGGAAAACAATGGTTACTTCTACACCCTGGTTGTTGGGGATCTTGTCGCCCTGGTAATGCTCTTTAATAAACCGCCGGGTGCGGCGCACCATTACTTGATCTATAAGGCCAAAGAGTGCTTCGGGGGAAAGCGAGTCGGGGTCTAGTTTTTGGGCGTCGGTAATGTATTGACGTATTGACCGGATGCCGTTTTGGGCAAACGCTGCATCGTTGTGAATAAAGAACCGAATCAGGGTTTGTAAATCAAACAGCGAGTTATTGACCGGGGTAGCGGTCAATAGCACTACCTGTTTGGGGTTTTTACCTGATAACAGGTTCGCTACGACCTCGGTTTGTTGCGCCCCAGGGTTACGCAAATTGTGAGCTTCATCAATAACTACTAAGGCGTACTCGTCGAGTTCTTGACGAAACCCGGTGTTGTTTTCTTCATCGGCTTGCCACTTAATTCGAATCTCAGCGTACGAATAAACTTTGATACGGCGAGACATATCGAACTTGTCGAGAAACGGCTCCCACATGGAGGCCTTCAACGCAGCTGGAGCGATTATCAACACCCGTTGCCGTTCTTGGTCGGTAGCGCGACGCATCACCTCGGCGGCCATAAACGTTTTACCCAAACCAACTTCGTCGGCAACGATAACCCCTCCGTGCTGATCTAAAATACGGAGCATGCGCGCTACCCCTTCACGCTGAAACCCCGTGAGTTTCATCACCGTCTCTATGGAATCATCAGCCGACGTGTCGCCGTACAACTCCCACAACATGCGCAAAAACACCAGCCATGGGGAATGCGCCTCCCAACGCTGCGCATACAACCCTGCTAAATCGTATTCCTCGGAGGCCT
>DUCC01000026.1 GCA_012959995.1 Acidimicrobiia bacterium | reverse complement strand
CGAGTCCTCAGACCCCCATGAGACAAGCAAAAATCCAGCAAGCAGCAACAACGAGGCCATAAAAACTATTGACCGCTTACCCTTTAATGACATAATTTTTAATAGCATAATTTACTTCCCTTCATTCCATTCTTTATCACTATTTCCATCGAATGTCTGTCCCCCCAAGAACTGCGCCAACATAAGTGTGCGTATGCGAATTGGCTGCACTGTTTATCTGGGAAAGTGCCGTGTGAAGATTATTACTCGTTCCTGTGCAGGGTGGGCTTTGTGAACATGCCCCAATTTGGGTCATCACGCTAAAAAAAGTGATCTTCCCAGCTCTTCTACCTTGCAAGATCTCATTACCGTAGATATTGCCAGGCTTCGTTATCACACGGATCGGAAATGGAATGGTTGTTACACCACGTTCAAACCAGACCGATGGACCTCGGCGACGGCAGGAATGCCTTGGAATCACGTTACATCGCACGGTGAGTTATGGTGGCAATCTGGCTACTCAACAATCAGTCGGCGGGCAAAAGCTTTTGGAAGTTTCCATAGTGACTTCCTTTGGTGCAACCTTCAGGTGGGCCAAAATTTTTACCTCTACAACTACAATAAGACCTACCCAAACGGATCTCGCTATGGGCAGTTTACTCAATCCCGAACCTGTTCTTTAACCCATATGGCTACCTCCACTTGGACGAGCATAAGCCGTTACGGATAGGGAGTCATCTACACTTTTGGCGACATGAATCCTTTAAATAAATTACTGCTCTGGGCTTTTCTTTTTGCCCTCGTTTCTTCTTGCAGCAACAACACAGACTCACCAAGCGTGGTGGCCGTACTTTCTGAAATCCCAGCAGAAATCAGTCAATCCGTAGCGCTCCTTCTCCCTCAAGACCTCCCAGAAAACGAAAACCCCGTCGCTCTTGACCTTTACCAAATAACCAGCGCAGCCACCGTTGAAGGCCAAGAACTACCTCTAGGTGTTTTTGCGGTTCTTCAGACCCCAAGCAATACTGGGCAAACTGCCGTTGAAGCTACTGACCTAGGGGCAGTTGGCCCAGCAGGCCTCCAAGGCTACGGTGGCCTCAGCCTTAACAATATGAGAATAGTCGTGGTCAGTCGTGACCTATCAACTGACCAAAGGCAAGCGATTTACCGCAACCTTGGTTCAGTTGCCGAGCATCCATCCATTCAATTGCTAACCAGCCTCGCCGATAGTCCGGTCCCGGGAATCGGCTCTGCTCAAGTTCCCAACCAGACTGATGGCTTTGTTATCTCCTATGTTTCAGCCCCCTCCCAAGATCAAGACTGGCAGAAGTCGGTGGTAGTCGCCCGCTTTGAGGGCAACGCCCAACATATGCAAATACTCCAATGGTGGTTTGACGGAGCATCTGACCCTCTGGTCACCGAACCATCAATCCGGTTCACTGCCTCACTTCCCGCACTTTTTACCAACGAAGAACTAACCGTGCCCACTGCCACCTTGAATGTTTGGCTGGAATCAGACATAGTGACCATCGTGCGAGTCGTTGGTGTTGATTTAGCCACGGACCCTGACGGATGGCCAAAATTGAAAGCACCGGATCAGAAAGAATGGGAAGAACTTCTTCTTCTGCGACCCAATCTATAGAGAGGGCGCCAAGATCTCGCAAAAACCGCTACGTGCGCTCCAACAACTGCGGCAACAGTAGGTGGCCTTTTACGAGCGGGGCGTCGGCTACGCCGTTTTCGGTGAACACGCCCCCCGGGCCGTCGGTTCGGGAATCCGCCAGCAAATAAGGCACCGGGTCTGGGGTGTGGGTACGGGTAGTTAACGGCGTGGCATGGTCAGGCAACATCAGTAAACGCCACGGGCCCATCGCATCTAACCCAGGGATTAGCCCGGCCAAAATACGGGAATCCCAATCTTCCAGCGCTTGCACTTTGGCCGCTACATCACCGGCGTGGCCCGCCATATCGGTGGCCTCCACATGAACAATAAACAAGTCATGGCCATCGGCCAATTTTTCTAAAGCGATGTCTCGTTTGCCTTCGTAATCAGTGTCGCATTCGCCAGTAGCACCGTCAATGTCGTGTATTTCGACGCCGCTGAGCAACGCCACGCCACGCAACAAGTCCACCGCTGTTACTAAACCAGCCGAAATACCGTAAGTTTCGGGCAGGGAGTCCAACACCGGCATATGGCCTTGTCCCCAAAGCCACACTTGGGTGGCTTCAAGGTCTGAAGCAGCCAATACTTCTTTAGAGGCTTCCATGAGGGCAGCGATCTTACTGGCCGCCGGGCCGGTGGGTTCCACCACCGGGTCACCGGTCAGGTCATGCGGCGGCTCAATATAAGCATCGAGCCAACTCGCCGGGGTCACTACCGAATGGCGAAAACCAATACCAGTATGAAACGACACTTCGTCGGTTCCTAAAGCATCTTGCAAGGCTTCGATAACCACTGCGGCGGTTGCGGTTTCGGGGCTGCCTCCAGTGAAATCTCTCATGATGCCGTCGGGGACCGTCACTAGGTTGCAGCGAAAAGCAATCTGGTCTTCTCGCAGGGTAAGGCCAATAGCGGCCGCCTCAATGGGGGCCCGACCAGTGTGAAACTTTGACGGGTCGGCCCCAAAAATAGACATATTGCCCACGTCGCTGCCCGGAGCCATGCCTTCGGGGATCACCCCGGCACGGCCCACCACAGCCCGAGCGGCCAAGGCATCAAGGTGCGGGGTGTGCGCCACTTCTAAAGGGGTACGGCCGTTGAGTTCTGGCACCGGCAGGTCGGCGCAACCGTCGGGGATACAAATCACGTATTTCATGCGATTTTCTCCTCAACAAAGGCCTGCACGGTAGCGAGATCGTTGGGTAGCGATGAGCACCGCTCGGGGCGTTCAAATAGGTCAGCCAGGTGAGGCGGCAGCGGTGGGCGTTGCCCGGTGGCTGCCTCCACGGCGTCAGGAAACTTGGCCGGGTGAGCGGTAGCCAGCGCCACCATGGGAATTGAAGGGTCACGACGGCATTGCCGGGCCGCCAAAACCCCAACCGCACTATGGGGGTCGAGTACCACACCAGAGCGTTCGGCCTCTTCAGCAATGCAGCGCTGTACGGCATCATCGTCAAAGCAAGCACCCGACCATTGTTGGCCGAGGGCGGCCATAATCTCTGCATTGAGGCTGATGGTTCCTTCCGAGCGGAAACGGTGCAACAGGTCGGCTACCGCTCCCCCATCACGGCCCAACATTTCAAACAACAAGCGCTCCAAGTTTGATGACACTTGAATATCCATGCTGGGCGAACTGGTGGGCGTTACTTCACCCATGGTCATGGTGCCGGTAGTAAAAAACTGGGTCAAAATGTTGTTGGCGTTCGAGCCCACCACGAACTGCGGCACATTGAGGCCACCAAGGCGGGCCACTTGGCCAGCGAACACATTGCCAAAGTTGCCGGTAGGCACCGCAAAAGACACTGGGTTATGCCGGCCCCCCAGACGGTCGACGGCCACCACGTAATAAACCACTTGAGCCATTACTCGGGCCCAGTTAATGGAGTTCACGGCCGACAAACGCACCCGTTGACGAAACGCCGCATCGGCAAACATGGCTTTGACCATGTCTTGGCAGTCATCGAAAGACCCATCAATGGCCACGTTGTGCACGTTGGGGGCATCCACGGTGGTCATTTGACGACGCTGCACCTCAGAGACCCGGCCGGCGGGGTGCAAGATGATGATCTCGATGTTGCCTCGGTCACGGCAGGCTTCAATAGCCGCCGAACCAGTGTCGCCCGAGGTGGCGCCCACAATGGTTACTTTTTCGCCACGGCGGGTGAGTTCATGGTCAAAAAGGCGCCCCACCATTTGCAAAGCCACATCTTTAAAGGCCAGCGTGGGGCCATGAAACAACTCTAAAAGGTGCAGGCCGTCGCCCAAATCAACCAAAGGGGTGACTTCTTCGGTAGCGAAGGAGGCGTAGCTTTCGGCCACCATGGCAGCCAACTCGTCGGGCGTCATTGCATCACCAACAAAGGGAGCCATTACCTCAACGGCGGTAGCGCAGTAGTCACCGTTGCCGGCGGGGCCCAGTTGCGGCCAGGTTTCGGGCACATAAAGACCGCCATCGTCGGCCAAACCAGCCAACAAGGCATCGCCGAACTCCAGAACCGGGGCCGACCCCCGGGTGCTTACGTAGCGCACGTTATTCTCCTATTACCCGCAACACGCTGCCCACGCAGCGCACTGCGGCCAAGTTACTGAGGTCGTTAAGCGTGGCCTGTAAATCGGCTTCTCGGGTTTGGTGAGTGATAAAAGTCAGCCGGGCTTCGCTGCCTAAGCCTTCTTGTTCCATAGATTGGATAGACACCCCGTGTTGAGCAAAAACGTCAGCCACTTGTGACAGCACGCCGGGTTGGTCCTCAACTTCGAGGTTTAGGTAGAAGGCCGAACTCAAATCATCCAACGAGGCGATGTGGGCTTCTTGCAGGTCGCCAATACGTGCCCCGTGGCTGCGTTGATGATTACCGGCAGCATCAATCAGGTCGCCGAATACTGCTGATGCGGTGGGCCGGCCCCCGGCCCCCGGACCGTAGAACATGAGTTGCCCTATGGCGTCGCCCTCTACAAACACGGCGTTAAAGCTGCCATTTACCGCCGCCAGGGGGTGGCTTAGTGGCACTAATGCTGGGTGTACGCGAACCCCTATTTCTTGGTTACCCGCCGCATTAATACTGCGATCGGCTACCGCCAAAAGTTTTATGCAGTGCCCCAGCCGACTAGCAAAAGCAATATCTTCGGTGGTGATACCGGTGATGCCTTCGTGATGCACATCGGCCGACGACACCCGGGCGCCAAAAGCTAGGGTGGCGATGACCGCTACTTTGGCGCCCGCGTCGTAGCCCTCAACATCGGCGGTGGGGTCGGCTTCGGCGTAACCCAAGTCTTGAGCTTCGGCCAGAGCGTCCGCAAATGAAGCGCCGTCGTCGGTCATGCGGCTCAAAATAAAGTTAGTGGTGCCGTTAATGATGCCCATGACTCGGGTTACTGGCTCACCGGCCAGCGACTCTCGCAGAGGCCGCATAATGGGGATAGCTCCCGCCACGGCGGCTTCAAACAACAAGTCCACGCCAGCAGATTCAGCGGCCGCGTAAAGTTCGGGCCCGTGGGCGGCCAAGAGTTCTTTATTGGCGGTTATTACCGGTTGGCCAGCCGCCAACGAGTCAAGAATCATTTGCCGGGCTGGCTCCAAACCGCCCATCACCTCTACCACCACGTCAATGTTGGGGTTGGCCACCACAGCAGCCGGGTCGCTACTGAATGCTTCAGCGGACACCGGCACTTGGCGCTCTACCGTCAAGTCACGCACCACCACGGCTTCCACCGTGAGGTCAAGACCAGTGCGTCGAGCCACCACGTCGTGTTGTTCAACAATCAGATGCGCCAACGCAGCACCGACCGTGCCGCAGCCCAAAAGACCGACCTTTACTGAGGAAGATTCCATAGCCTTAACGCTAGCGGTTAGTGGTTGTTGGTGGGCAACCGTTTAACGCTCGCGCCGCACTAAATCGGCGAACGTCTCGCGGGCTACCACTTCGGTGGCTTGGCCGTCTTTAACAAAAACCACGGCGGGCCGCAATACTTGATTGTAGTTTGACCCCATGGAGTGACCGTAAGCGCCGGTTACCGGGGTGGCCAACACGTCGCCGACGGCCAGGTCGTCCGGCACCCAGCCTTCACGCACCAATAGGTCGCCCGACTCGCAGTGTTTACCCACTACCCGCACCGACTGCGAACGTTCTTGCCCAACCACTCGTGGCAAAAAGGTTTCGTAGCCCGAGCCGTACAAAACCGGGCGCGGGTTGTCGCTCATGCCGCCGTCTACCGCCACGTAAGTACGGAGGCCCGGGAGTTCTTTTATGGTGCCCACCCGGTACAAGGTGATAGCGGCCGCCGCGGCAATGGCTCGACCGGGTTCGGCGGTTACTTGGGCGGTCACCCCAGCAGCGGCGCAACCTGCTTGCACGACTTCACCCCATTGGGTAATGGTAGAGGCTTGGTCTTCTTCAAGGTAAGCCACCCCGAGGCCGCCACCGATAGAGAGGTCAGGCAAACCGAGGGGCGCTGAAAACTGGGCCATGATTTCTACGGTGCGGGCAAAGGACCCCACTTCGAAAACTTGGCTGCCGATGTGGCAATGCACGCCCATGAGTTCTACCGCTGGCGAAACCACAGCACGCTCTACGGCAACCGCAGCAAGGCCGGTAGACACCGTGAAACCAAATTTAGAGTCGTCTTGGCCGGTAGAAATAAACTCGTGGGTGTGGGCTTCGACCCCGGGGGTGATGCGCAGCAAGATTTTTGGGGTGGACCCGGTTTCAGCGTGCAGAGCTTCAAGGCGATCCAACTCATCGAATGAGTCGACCACAATGCGGCGCACCCCTTCGTCTATGGCCATGCGGAGTTCGAGTTCGCTTTTGTTGTTGCCGTGCATAATCAGTTTTTCGCCGGGAACTCCGGCGTGGCAAGCCATGTAGAGTTCTCCGCCGGTAGATACATCGACATGCATGCCTTCTTCAACCACTAAACGGGCCATGGCGCCGCAAAGAAACGCTTTAGAGGCATACGACACGCCGGGGCCAAAGGCCGCAACGGCTTCTCGGCAGCGGGCCCGCAAATGTTCTTCGTCGTAGACAAACAGCGGGGTGCCAAATTGGTCGGCCAAGTCGGTTAGGCGGCAACCGCCTACTGTGGCTTGACCGTCGGTGTCAATGGCCGCCGTGTCGGGCAACAGGCGTTGTTGGATGGGGCCGGCCATTAGTTTTGCTCCTCGGGGTTGTCTCGCCACATTTCTTGCGGAGCGCTCACTCCGAGAAGGTCCAGAGCCACCACCAAGCCAATACGAGTTGCTTCGGCCAGCCAGAGCCGGGCCACCGTGGTAGCAGGGTCTATGCCCTCACCCGTGAGGCGACAGTCGTGATAAAAACCGTGGAACAAAGCAGCGAAGTCGCGCACCCAAGTAGTTATTTGATGGGGGGCTTGGTCGTTGGCGGCCCGTAACACCGTGTCGGGCAGTTCATGCAAAGCCCGTAGCAGAGCGAGTTCTCGAGGGTGGCTAAGCAAGCTAAGGTCAGCATCGGTCAAAGTCAGTCGGTTGAAGCCTTCTTGGGCGGCCCGCTCCACCAAAGAGTGAATGCGGGCGTGAGCATATTGCACATAAAACACGGGGTTTTCATTTACTTGCCGAGCCACTAACTCCAAGTCAAAGGTTTGCGGCGAGTCGATGGTTAGCAACAGGTAGGTAAATCGGGTGGCGTCGGCGCCAACTTCGGCTACTACCTCTGCGAGTTCAACTATTTCACCGGTACGTTTTGAAAGCTTGACCTCTACACCATCGCGTTGCAGGTTGACCATTTGAGTTATGGCCACTTCAAGGTCGGCGGATTGATGGCCTAAAGCAGCCATGGCGGCGTGCATGCGGGGCACATAGCCGTGGTGATCGGCGCCCCACACGTTTACCAGCAGGTCAGCACGAGCAAACTTGTCGCGGTGGTAGGCCACGTCGGGCAGCAGGTAGGTGAATTGGCCGTCTGATTTAACCAGCACTCGGTCTTTGTCGTCGCCCCAGTTGGTGGACCGCAGCCAAGTAGCTCCGTCATCTTCAAACGACGCTTCGGCCACGGCGAGGTCTTTAAGGGTGGCGTTAATAGCGCCAGAGTCAATCATGGAGCGTTCCGAAAACCAAGTGTCAAAGTGAATGTCAAGGTCTTCGAGCACAGCACGGTGAGCGGCCAGAGCTCGGGCGTAACCCCAAGCAAAAGGGTCAGCATCGGCCAGCATTTCGGCCGCCCAATCAATAATGTATTGACCGTGATAGCCGCCTTCGGGCACCGGTTGATCCGCCGCTCGAGCGGCTAACGATGCGGCATAAAGCTGCATTTGTGTGCCTCGATCGTTGATGTAGAACTCACGCTCCACGGTGTAACCGCAGCGTTCATAGAGGCGAGCCACCGAGTCGCCGTAGCAAGCGCCTCGACCATGGCCAGCGTGCAAAGGCCCAGTGGGGTTAGCGCTCACAAACTCCACGATTACTTTGGTGTCTGCGCCGTTGGTGTGGCGAGCCCAATCGGTTTCCCCTGCGGTCACTACTTGGGTTAACACCTCGTGGAGCCAAGTGTCGGCTAGGCGAAAGTTTACAAAACCTGGGCCGGCGATTTCTACACCAGATACATGAGTTGGCGGGTTGGCTTGGAGGGCTTCGGCCAACTCAGCGGCCAACTCACGGGGGTTGCGGCCAGCATTTTTAGCGGTAGCTAAGGCCACATTAGTTGACCAATCACCATGGTCGGGGTTAGCGGGGCGCTCAATTTGGATGCTGGTCGGCAGAGGATCAACCCCCAGCGCCACTAAAGCATCCTGGATGGCTTCGATAAGACTTTGGCGTACATCCATAGCGGGTTCCCGAAGATTAAAAGCGACCGGTTAGTCACCTCTGCGATGCTACCGCCTGGCCTTTACCAGGCCGGGTCTATTTTCTCTTTTCCTTCGCAAAGCACAACCCGTTTTAAACGCACCCCTAGCTACACCGGATAAAATCTTGGCTTGAGTTTCCTAAAGCGAACCAGTAGCCCTCTTTTGGCTGCCGCGTTGCTTGGGTCCTGTAGTGGCGGACCGTGCCCAACTTTTAGCGACCAATCGCTCGCTGCGCCCCCACCACTTCTCTCGCCACTCCCACTACCAGTCCACAAACGCCTACTGGCCTGCTACACCCAGCATCAAAACTATTCAGCCTCGGTAGTAACTGCCGTACCGTAAGCCAGTAACTCGGCCGCTCCACCCACCACCTGAGAGGTAGTCAAGCGAAGGTTCACAATGGCATCGGCGCCCATTTCGGCTGCTTGAGTCTCCATGCGAGCCATGGCTTGGGCTCGGGCATCTACCAACATGTCGGAGTAGCTTTTCAACTCGCCACCCACCAAAGACTTCAAACTGGCCCCAATGTCTTTGCCCACATTTTTGGTACGGACGGTTGAACCCATAGCAACCCCACAGAGGCCGGTGGTGCGTCGCCCGGGGATGGAATCAGTCGTAGAAATATACATTATGCACGCTCTCCTTTGAACGAAGCGGTACCAAACGGACCCAACTTGGACTCCCCGGAAATCACATCGCCCTCCACGGTGGCCGTTGACTCAATGGTCATCGGCATCGGCGAAGTCATGTTGACCGTCCAGGAATAAACCCCGTCACCGACCACACCGTTTTCCATGTCAATAGACCCCTGGGGCCCCGACATTGAACCAGTCAACACGTCACCGTCGGTAGCGAAAGTCAGCGTGCCCGACTGAGCACCCATCGGTGTTTGCAAAATCACATTCCAAGTTCCATCAAGACTCATTTTTACTCCTCAGTAGATGTGGGTACAGCCTACTCTAGATGTGAGTGGAGCTTACTCTCCCCTCGACGACCCCTCCCCACCCAATCTTTTCAGCCACCGACCTGCGCACCTTTAGTGAGCCGCCAAACGAGCGTCGCGGCGCACCACAAGAACTAAGACCGCTATCACCACCACCATGCCCAACCCTTGCACCGGGGTCACTTTTTGGTCTACCGCCAGCCACGCCCCCAAACCAGAAACCACCGGAATAGACAACGTCAACAAGCCAGCAAGCGACAACGACACATGCAAATGCGCCCAATTCATTAAAAAGTGGCCCGTGCCCGGCACCATCAACAAAGCAAACAGAAACAGCCAATTACCCCACGAAGGAAACGGCACCGCCAAAGTACCCGCATCAATAGCTGCCAAAGGAAACACCGTGGCCGCCCCAATAGCCATAGACACCGTCTGCAACGTCAACGTGTCAACCCGACCCCGCACGTTTTTAACAAACACAAAATACGCAGAAAACAAAAACATGGCCACCAAAGCTAAAAAATCGCCCCAGGGGCTCCACACCATCTCGCTCGACGCCCCCAAAATAACCAAAGCCACCCCGCCCAAAGCCACCAACGAAGCACCAAACAACCAACCTGTGATCTGCTCTTGAAAACGACGAGAAGCCACTGCCAACAAAACAATGGGCTGCAAAGTACCGATAATGGTGGCGTTGGCCACCGTCGTGTTTTGCAAAGCGGTAAAGAAAATAGCGATCTCTAAACCAATGGTCATGGCCGGCAGCGCCACCAAACGTACCGTGGCCCAAGTAACCCTTCGGCCCGTAGCCGCCATCACCACGCCATAGACCACCGCCCCCAGCAGCAAGCGCCAAAAAGCAATCTGCATACCCGGCAAATCAAACGAAGCCACCATGACATTGCCGGCCGCCCAAAACACCACCGCCACACTGGCCGCTAACCGGCCAGAATTAGCGTGCAAAAAACTTGTTCTCTCCATGGAGGCATAACGCTAGAGGCACGGCACACTCAAACCCATGCGGAAACTACGACTCGGCATTGACCTCGACGGCGTTGTTGCCGATTTCAACCAAGGGTGGGTCGATTGCTACAACCGCGACTTCAACACCGCGCTGCACCCCGACGACATTGTGGAATGGGATGCCCCGCTTTTCTTGACCGATTTTGACCATATGGACATGTTTTGGGACTGGGCTCGCGACTGTGGCGACGGTAACTCGCTGTTCCGGGTGCTTCCTACCTACCCCGGTGCGGTCGAAACGCTGCACCGACTCGCCGAAGAACACCACATAATCATCGTCACCACCAAACCCGATTTTGCCATCGACGACACCTACGCCTGGCTCGACCAACACGAGGTACCCGCCGCCGAAGTACACATCGTGGATGACAAAACCACCGTGGAAATTGATGTGTTACTCGACGACGCCGACCACAACCTCCAAGCAGTAACCACCCACCGACCCGATGTTCGAGTCTGCCGCTACATACGCCCCTGGAACAGCCCCACCCCCGGCGCTCACGACATCGAAACCTGGGCCGAATTCGAAACCTACGTAAACGCCCTCCCAATCTCGCCCACCGCTTGACAACGCGCTAAGGTCAATTTTCCAACCAATTATGAGGAGCATCAACATGTTACGTACCCGTTCGCTGTGGCTAGTCGCCACCGCACTTACCCTGAGCCTGGTGGCTTCATCTTGTGGCGACGATGCCCAAGACGCTGCCCCCGCTACCACCGCGGCACCTACCACCGCGGCCCCCGCTACCACCGCGGCACCTACCACCGCGGCCCCCGCTACCACCGCGGCACCTACCACCGCGGCCCCCGACGAAGGCAATGGATGGCCCGACAAAATAACCTTCGGTTTTGTTCCCAGCCAAGAACAAGACACGCTCCAAGACGACATTCAGCCGTTTATTGACGTTCTTGAAAGCGCCCTCGGAATAGACGTTGAAGGCATCGTAACCACCGACTACACCGGGTTAGTAACCGCCATGGGAACCGGCCAAGCCGACCTTGGCGCCTTTGGTCCCTTCGGCTACACCTTGGCCCAAGACAACTTCGGCAACTTAGAGCCGCTGATTCAATCAGTGCGTTACGGCGCCGCCACCTACCACGGCCAATGGTTCACCAACGACCCGTCAATCTGTGACGAAACCCCTGTACCGGCAACGGCGTTAGAAAACTCCGCCGACGGCATCGTTCAAGTAGGCGCCCTCGACGCCGTGGCCCTACAGGTAGGCGTGTACTTCGGTGACAGCGGCAAAGCCCTCGGCGAAACTGTTGATGCAGGCGATGTCTCCCCCGGGAGTTCCTGCACCGCATCGCTTGAATCGATTGCTGGCAAAACAGTGGCCTTCACCTCAGAAAGCTCCACCTCGGGCTACTTGTTCCCCGCCTTGCAACTCATCAACGCCGGCGTAGACCCAGCCAGCGACATCACCCCCATCTTCACCGGTGGGCACGATGCAGCCGTAGTGGCCGTCTACAACGGTGATGCAGACATCGGCATCTCTTTCGACGACGCTCGACGCACCATGCGTAAAGAAAACATTGACGTTGGTGAAAAGGTGATCGTGTTTAACATCACCGCAGAAATCCCCAACGACGTGGTGGCGGTAAGCGCTGACCTGCCTAATGACCTAAAAGAAGCCATCTACTCCGCAATTGAAGAGTATTTGGCCACCGACGAGGGTGAAGCAATGTTTGACGAAATCTACGGCTGGACTGATATTCGTCGTGCCACCGAATCAGATTTCGACGTCGTGCGCGAAGCAGCAGCAGCCCTCGGCATCTCTGACCCTCCCGGTTGATGACCTTCCGACACCAAAGAAAAGTAGGTAGCGTATGATTCGTTTCAACAATGTCTCGGTGACCTACCGCGGCGGCGTAAAAGCGCTTCGCAACCTTGACCTGAACATCGACGACGGCGAATTTGTGGTCATTGTCGGGTTATCTGGTGCCGGAAAGTCCACCCTATTGCGGGCCCTCAACGGCCTCGTCCCCGCCACGGAAGGATCAATCACCGTGGACGGAGTCGAGGTCGTGGGGGCCTCCGCAGCAACCCTGCGCCAAGTCCGATCAAACATCGGCATGATCTTTCAAACCTTCAACCTGGTTAACCGCACCACCGTATTGAACAACGTGCTTATGGGGAGGCTGTCTGCCGTGCCCTCATGGCGCTCAACTTTCGGTTTTTGGCCCGCCCAAGAACGCGAAAAAGCCATGCAATCTCTCGAACGAGTAGGCATCGTAGAAAAAGCTTACGTACGGGCCTCTGACCTCTCTGGAGGGCAGCAACAACGCGTCGGCATCGCCCGAGCACTTGCCCAAGAACCTACGGTCATGCTGGCCGACGAACCCGTAGCCGCCTTAGATCCCGTCACCAGTCGCCAAGTCATGGGCGACCTGCAGCGCATCAATCAAGACCTCGGTATCACCACCCTCATCAACCTTCACTTTTTAGACCTCGCCCGAGAATACGGGCAGCGCCTCATCGGTTTACGCGAAGGGCAACTGGTGTTTGACGGCAACATCGCTGACGTTACCGACGAAACTTTTCAAGAAATCTACGGCCGCTCCATTGCCGACACTGACCTGTTGGCCCTGAAATCAACAGAGTGACCACACCCGAAGATGGGCGGCCCACTCGCCCCCGCCTTAAACTCCGCACGTTTCTTACCGCTGGGTTAGTACTTCTTTTCACCATTTATTCGGGGCGACAAGTGGGCTTTACCATCTCTACTTTTTGGGAGGTATGGAGTAATCCACTTTGGGAAAAGTTTTGGCCGGTGCCATGGGAATGGGTATTTGATCGTAGCAATGTGATTGACCCGCTCATCGAGACCTTTCAAATCGCCATAATTTCAACCCTGATTGGCTGCGGGCTAGCGCTCCCCCTTTCTTTCATCATCTCGCCGCTTACCACCCCAAATAAACCCACCTATCTGGTAGCCAAAGGCATCATGAATGTAGTGCGGGCCGTCCCTGACTTGTTTTGGGCAAAACTTCTCGTTACCGCAGTAGGCATTGGCGCATTCGCTGGGTCGTGGGCGCTCTCAATTTTCTCACTCGCCGTAATGGTCAAACTTTTTTCAGAAACCGTCGACAGCGCCGACCCCCGCCCCCTAGAAGCCGCCCGAGCCGCCGGAGGCCGACACACCCCTGCGGTACGCACCGGAGTGCTCCCCACCGTGTTCCCGTCTTATGTGGCCTACTCGCTCTACGTGTTTGAGCTAAATATTCGCGCCTCCATCGTGTTGGGGTTAGTCGGTGCAGGCGGCATCGGTCGAGTGGTAGAAGCTCAACGGCAATACTTTCGCTTTGACCGGGTGTTGGGGATATTGCTCATCATCTTCGTCATCGTGATTGTCATTGAACAAATAAGCGTGGCTTTAAGAAAGCGTTTGGTCTGACATGCCAGTCGCCGCCCCACCTCGCCCTCGTACTGCAGGCCGCAACTGGATTATTGCTTTTATTTTCGTGGCCGGGGCTACCTGGTCAATAGCTGGCCTTGACGTCACCCTGGCCCGGCTGCTCGGCGCTCCAGCGGATGCTTGGAATATTTTGCACCGCATGTTTCCACCTGCTTTCAACGAGGTCTACCAACGCGGCGTAGTGGGCAAAGTATTTGAATCGGTTTACATCGCTTGGATCGGCACCATCATCGGGGCCGTCGTTTCACTACCCTTCGCTTTTTTAGCCGCCACCAACGTCAGCCCCCGCTGGATACGCACTCCTATACGACAAATATTTAATGCCGTACGGGCCGTCCCCGAACTTATTTTGGCCGTCATTCTTATCCCCATTACCGGCCTCGGGCCATGGGCCGGTGCGCTGGCTATCGGCATCCACTCCGTCGGCACCTTAGGCAAATGGGCCTGCGAAGCAATCGAAAACAGCGACCACGGCCCCGTCGAAGCAGTTGAAGCTTGCGGCGGCGTATGGGTTTCGGGCATGCGGTGGGGAGTACTGCCCCAAGTAATGCCCGTCATAACCTCGTACTGGCTTTTCCGTTTTGAAATTAACGTTCGCGCCTCCGCCGTCTTAGGGATGATCGGAGCCGGCGGAGTAGGCGCCGAACTGGTCTCTCAACTTGTTTTCCGAAACTTCCCGGCCGTCGGCGCAGTACTGGCCATCACCGTGGCCGTAGTGCTCAGCATCGACGCACTCTCTGCTTTTGTGCGCCGACGCATCATCACCGGTGGCGGCCCCACCAAAAACCGGAACCAAGAAGCCACCGCCGACCTCACCGGCTTAAAGCACTAAGCCCCTATCTGCCAGAAAACCTCCCTAACCTGAAGCCATGATCATTGGCATAGACGTCGGCGGCACGAACGCTCGAGCGCTCCTCATCGACCCAGACTCCGGCCAGATAAAAGACCGCTGCCAAACCCTCAGCGTCGGAACCGGCCCCGAGTTAGTCACTGCCTTGACCGGCTTGATCAACCAATTACGAACCAGCGAAACCACCGCCGTAGGCCTCGCCATCGCCGGGTTAGTAAACCGCACCGGAACCGTGCACTACTCCCCCCACCTGCCCGGGCTTTTGGACTACCCCATCGGCCCCGAACTGCAAAAAGACTGCGGCCTCCCGGTAGCGGTCAGCAACGATGCCACTGCCGGAACCTGGGCCGAAGCCCGCCTCGGCGCCGGCCAACACTGCGACAACTTTGCTTTCGTCGCCCTAGGCACCGGCATCGGTGCTGGCTTCGTTCTCAACGGACAACTGGTACTTGGCGCCCACGGGTTTGCCGGAGAAGCCGGACACATGACCATCAACGCCCAAGGCCCCACCCACGTCACCGGCCAACCCGGGCCTTGGGAATACTTCGCCTCCGGTAACGCCCTCGGCCGACTTGGCCAAGAAGCCGCCGCCGCCGGAAACTTCGCCCACGGGTTAGCCGCCGCCGGCTCAGCCCAAGCCATCACCGGCCAACATGTTTCAACCGCCGTAGCCGCCCGCGACCCACAAGCCTTAGAAATCTTTGACCACTACTGTCAAGAAATTGCTCGAGGTGCCGCCAGCCTGGCCACCCTGCTGGACTTAGAACGCATCGTCTTAGGCGGCGGGCTCGCAGCCATTGGCGAACCCCTACGCAGTAGCGTGGCTGATCGGCTTCCCACCATGTTATTCGGGGCCTTCCACCGTCCAGAAGTAGAAGTTTGCTTAGCCCAACAAGGCCCCGACGCCGGAGCGCTCGGTGCCGCACTTATCGCCCAAAACCAAGACGCCTCCAAGAAAGACCCCCAATGATTACCGACGAAAAATACGCTCGCCTCACCACCTACACCCGTAGCGGCGAAGCCAAAACCTTGCCCATATGGCTCGCCGACCTCGGCGACGGCACCTGCGGATTCACCACATGGTCAGGATCATGGAAAGCCAAACGCCTTACCAACGACCCCCGTGTCGAACTGCAAGCAAGCGACACCCGTGGCCACATAAACGAAGGTTCAGAACCACTCACCGGCACCGCAATCATTGCCTACGACGCTGACTTTGTTCGCGTACGCAAAGCCATTCAAGCCAAATACGGGTTCGAAGTCACATTGATTCGCCTACTGGTCTGGTTAAAAACACTCTTTGGAGGCGGCGGGCCTTCCGACTGCGCCATCATCATCACCCTGCAGGACTAATCATTCCTCCCTCCCTCGCCTCTGGATGGCTGGCTCAGCCCTCGCCGCCCTAACCCTCGCTGGCCTCTTCATCAGCCAAGAAAGCAGCTTGGTACTGCTATTGCTTGGCATCATGGCACTACAAGAATGCAGAACTAAAAACCCTTCCCGTAGTGAAAGTAGTCATAAGAACTTTGGCGCCAAAAAGCAGCAAACAGTCAGCACCCGAAACCGGTAGTCTTACCCCGTTCAGCCTCTGTAGCTCAGTGGATAGAGCATCGGCTTCCGGAGCCGTGAGCGCAGGTTCGAGTCCTGCCAGGGGCGCTACAAATCATCAGCAAAAAGAGCAGCACAAAACGTTAAGTCGGCGGCATGCGACTAGGTTTACCCCATGGCAGCAACCAAAAAGAAGTGGACCTTCCAATGGAAGGAACTCTACGACGAGGTCATCACCTCCGGTCTTTGCACCGGCTGTGCGGGCTGCGTCATTGCCTGCCCCCACGACGTAATCGGCTACAAACACGCCCCCGGCCAATACAAACCCTTTCACCTTGAAGGCGAACTCGGTTTAGACGACTGTGGCCACGGGCAAAAAGGCTGCACCTCCTGCACCCGAGCCTGCCCCCGGTTCCGCGACTGGGAAGCCGAAGCCGACCAGCACCTCTTCGCACGAACCCGCCAACCCGACGAACTCTCCGGCATCTACAAAGACATTTTGCTTACCCGAGCCTCCGACAAAACAGTGCACCAAATGGGGCAAGACGGCGGGCTGGTTTCCGCCATTTTGATTTGGTGCCTCGAAAACAACATCATCGACGGCGCCCTGACCTCACACCTCGAAGCCCCCGCCGAAGACGGGGTCACCAGTTGGAAAGCCATCCCCGCTTTAGCCACCGACCGAGCCGGCGTGCTCGCCGGAGCAGGCAGCCGCTACACCTATTCGGCCAACACCCTGGCCATAAAAAAAGCCAAAGAACAAGACCTCGAATCTTTAGCCCTGGTAGGCATGAGTTGCCAAACCTCCATCGGCCCCGTCATGTGGCATCGCAAAGTCGGCAAAGCCGGAAAACCCATCAAGCTCAACATCGGCCTGCTGTGCTCCAAATCATTCGACGACTCAATATTTGAAGAACTCTTCGAAGCCAAATACGGGCTCGCCAAAGCCGACATGACCAAAATGAACATCAAAGGGGTGTTCCAAATTTGGATGCGTAACGGCGACTACCACGAAATAAATCTCAAAGAATGCCACGCCTGGACCAGAGAAGGCTGCCACCACTGCCCCGACTTCGCCGCCGAACACGCCGACATCTCCACCGGAGGCATCGGCGAAAACAAAGACTGGACACTAACCATCGTGCGCACCGAACTGGGCCGGCAAATCATCATGAAAATGCTGGAAGAAGGCGTCATCGAAGGTCGGCCCGGCGACAGCGACCCTGGAGCCATTGCCCTGATGAACAAACTGGCGGCCAAAAGTCGAGCCCGCTGGCCCGATTGGGCCAACAAAAGTGCCCGCCAAGGCATCGAAGTAAAAGCCGGTTAGTTAAAAACGACCGCTGAGAACTCGACTACTGGCAAGAAGCCACTGCATCGGTGTACCAACTAAACCCATCGGCTAAACCCGTTTCGCTAAGTTCGCCGGCGTTCTCACGAATGTGATTATCCAACGCTTTGAAATCTTCATAAGTAACCGCATCTTGAATGCCTTGCAAAATGCAGCCGCACATTGCTTCACCTTGCGCCGAAGACAAGTCAGGGTTGGCCTCAACACAAGATTCAACAAAGTTGCGTTCCGCCAAAGCATCTTGTTCGTCCCACCCATTAGGGGTAGACGAATTAGCGCAACCGGCTAACAACATGAAGGCCGCCAAAAGAGCAACCAGACGAGAGGTACGAGAGTTCTTCACAACCGGTGAGGTTATCGTCTGAAACCGAATCAGCGTTGGCTAGCCAAAACCTTGGCCCGTTCCAACACCTCATCAAACATGGGTTCGGTCAAACGGCCCGTAAAAGTATTCTGCTGACTCACATGGTACGAACACAAAATAGTGCGTCCATCTGGCAACAAAGCCTCCACCCCATGGCCAAACTTGGGCCGAGGCGACAAACCAAACTCTTGCGCCGTGGCCTGATAACCAATCTGGCCCAACACCACCACCACCCGCACCTCGCTCAACGCCGCCACCTCACGTTCAAAAAACGGTCGGCAAGCAGACCGCTCGTCCGGCGTAGGTTTATTGGCCGGCGGCGCACATTTAACTGGCGCCGTCACAAAAACATCAGTCAAAGCCAAACCATCACCCCGGTGGGTGGCTTCCGGTTGGTTCGCCAAACCCACCCGATGCAAAGCAGCAAAAAGAAAATCCCCCGACCGGTCACCAGTAAAAACCCGACCCGTGCGATTGGCCCCATGAGCCGCCGGAGCCAACCCCACCACCAAAATACTGGCTAGCGGATCACCAAACCCCGGTACCCCTTTACCCCAATAATCTTGGTCCCGGTAAGCTGCCCGTTTTTCTAAAGCAATTTGTTCACGCCACGCCACCAGACGCGGACAAGCCCGGCAACCCACCACTTCGTCATGAATCACCTTCAGCGTTCTCGTAGCATCCATCCCGGCAGGGTAGATTAAATAACCCATGGCCTCCACCTTTACCCAACCAACCCTGGTGCTTTACGTTCGCCACGGACGCACCCCCACCACCGGCACCACCCTGCCCGGCCGAGCCCCCGGACTGCACCTCGCCGCCGAAGGAACCGCCCAAGCCGAAACAGCAGCCCAACACCTGGCCGGCCTCGCCACCAGCAAATCCAAAAAAGCAGTAGCCGCCGTTTACGCCTCGCCCATGGAACGCACCCAAGAAACCGCCGCCCCCATTGCTCGAGCCCTCAAACTACGAGTACGCAAAGCACCCGGCCTCAACGAATGCGACTTCGGCAAATGGACCGGCCGGCGCTTAAAAGAACTCTTTCGCCTCAAAGCCTGGGCCACCGTGCAACGCCAACCCAGCGTGTTTCGCTTTCCGGACGGCGAATCTTTCGCCGAAATGCAAGCCCGCATAACCGGCCAAGTAGCCGACTTAGTGGCCCAACACCCCGGCCAAACCATTGTTTGTGTCTCTCATGCCGACCCCATCAAAGCCGCCCTAGCCGCCGCCTTAGGCACCCCCCTCGACCTCTTTCAACGCATCGTGGTAGGGCCCTGCTCGGTAAGCGCTGTGCTTTACACCGCCGAAAAACCCGTAGTGCTCACCATCAACAACTCCGGGCCACTCACCGGGTTAAACCTCTCATGAACCGGCCAGAAATCAACTGGGACGACACCGACGTCTTCGCCACCGGCACCACCGGGCCCTCAGGGAGACGAGTTTTTTACCTCCAAGCCCAACGAGCAAGCGACCTCGTTTCGCTCAAACTGGAAAAACAACAAGTGGCCGGTCTCGCCGAATTTTTAAACCGCATGCTCGACGACCTGCCGCCCGCTGAACAACCCGAAACCGACCCCACGAGCCTTGCTGCCTCGTTTACCGAACCCGGCGAACCCGCTTGGGTCATCGGCAGCCTGGGCGTCACCTACCAACAAAGCACCGATCGTCTCGTACTTTTTGTCGAAGAACTCATACGAGACGAAGACACCGAACCCGCCCAAGCACGCTTTCCCCTAAGCCGCCACCAAGTCGTAGCATTTGTTGAACAAGCACGGCAATTAGTCTCTGAAGGCCGACCTCCCTGCCCCCTTTGTCACGAACCGTTAGAAGCCACCAACGACGGTTGGTGCCCCTGTGCCAACTGAGCAAACCAGTTACCCCACAGAACCAGAAAGCCCGTTTCGGCCCCGGGCGCCTTTAGAAGATGACCGGGCGCTCAACGCCCTCACCCACGGCGACCTCACCGTGTTAGGGCAAATGCCTTGGTCATCAAACGCCACTTGCCTGGTAGATATTTCTTACGATGGTCTTTTGATTCAGGGCGTATACAAACCCGCCCAAGGCGAACGCCCCCTCCACGACTTTCCCCTCGGCATCTACCGGCGTGAGGTTGCTGCTTGGGAACTCACCAAACAACTGGGTTGGGGGTTGATTCCTCCCACCGTTTTGCGTGACGGTCCGCACGGCGAAGGCTCAGTACAGCTTTATATTCCCTGCGACTACGCACAGCACTTTTTTACTCTGCGAGAAAACCCCGACCACCACTCGGCCCTACAACGACTCGCCGCTTTTGACCTCGTGTCCAACAACACCGACCGAAAAGGCGGGCATGTCCTTGCCGGAGACGACGGAAAAATGTGGGCCATAGATAACGCTTTAAGTTTCCATCAACAATTCAAAGTACGCACCGTCATATGGGATTGGGCCGGCCAACCCCTCAGTGAAGAACTCCTAAACGATCTGTGGCGCCTGGTGGGTGACGGGCCTTCACCAGCGTTGGCCTCCTTACTCGACCCTTTCGAAACCGATGCTTTGATCACCCGGTCACGAGCCCTCGCTACCAACGGGTGCCTTCCCCACGACACCGGCGGGCGTTCCGTACCCTGGCCGCTGCTATGAACCATCCACAAAAACAGCGCTTAGACGACCTTCTCAACAGCGGCGACCTCGATGGGTTACTGCGACTCATTGACGACACTTGCGACGAAGGCCAATGGGAAGCGTTGGAGGCGCTCGCACAACGAGCCCGCCAAGCCACCGAACGAGGCCACCAACTTTGGCCCGCCGCCGACCACGCCGAACACCGCTTAGCCAAGCAAGGGCCCGCCGAGTTTGCGGCCCGAGCCGTACTACGTGACCAGCAACGCTTCGGCATAGCTTCGTTAGCCGAAGTGACAGCCTCGGAACACTTTTGGGTAGAACTGGACCCTCATTTGCCCGCCGGCCCTTTGCGGGCCCTCGTTGCTCATGAGTGCATCGCCCGTGGCCAAGACCTCACCGGAGTTGACCTTCCGGGCGACCCGTTAGGGCTTGCCCTCAAGCTCGCTTCGTGGGAACCAGCCACCGAAGGGCCCACCATCAAGGCCTACGATCTTGACGACCCTGCACCCAGTTTCGGAGCGTTTGAAACCGTGGCCTTGCCGGAATCGGGTACCGCAAGCAGTGACTCGGCAACGGAGGCTCTACGCGATCTGGTGCGCATCTGGACCGACCATTCTAACGGCGCCTCAAAAGCAGTAACCGTCGCGGGCACGGCCGCTGAGGCGCTCGCCGCCTTAGGCATCGACCAAGTGCAACTATCTTGGCTCACCGCGGCTCAAGCGTGGACAGCCATGTCGTGGGCCGCCGCCTCTGGAGGAGCCCACGGTCGGCGCCCCGGTTGCGCTCGGGGACGTTTCGACACTTGGTGGTGCGCCGCAGCGCTTACCGGGCTCAACGAAGACGAAGACCCTTGGCCGCCCGAACCAGAAGAATTAGGGACGGCTTTAGAAGAACTCCGTTGGGGCACATGGAAAACCGCTCAACAAACAGCTGGGTGGCAACTCAACTTGGTAATCGAAGACCCCAGCCATGGTTTGGCTTGGGCCCTGGCCGCTCACGACCTGCGAGATTAGCCTCGGGCTTCGAGTGCTTCAATCAGCTTGGGCAACACCTTGTGCACGTCGCCCACAATGCCGAGATCCGCTACCCCAAAAATGGGTGCTTCTTCGTCTTTGTTGATGGCGATGATGTTGGCGCTGCCTTTCATCCCAACCAAATGCTGGGTGGCACCAGAAATGCCGCAAGCCAAATAAACGGTTGGCTTTACAACCTTGCCGGTTTGACCGACCTGGTAGGAGTAAGGCACCCAACCGGAGTCCACCACTGCTCGAGAAGCGCCGGGGGCGCCTTTGAGAAGTTTGGCCAGACTTTCGATCATCTCGTATTTTTCGGCTTCGCCCAGGCCACGCCCGCCCGAAACAACAACCGCTGCTTCATCAAGTTTGGGGCCGCTGGTTTCTTCTACGAAACGGTCTTTAACCACCGAAGTGCCGGTGTTGCCGGTGTCGCCGGCGGCCAAAGAGCCCACGGCGGCCGCTGCGCCACCGGTAGAGGATGCTTCGAACGACTTGGGGCGTACCAAGAAAATTGCGGTGCTGTCACTGGTAAAGCCGGTGGTTACGTTTACTACGCCACCAAACACTGGTTCGACACCCAACAAACGGTCACCGTCAGCAACCAAGTCAACCACGTTGGTAACAACTGGGGCATCAAGTTTAGCCGACAAACGACCGGCGATATCACGCCCGTCGTAGGTGGTGGCACACAACACGACGTCAGGGCCGGTGCCAGCAGCGATTGCTCCGGCAATAGCCGAAGCGATTTGTGGACCGGCTAAGCCGCCGGCCAGATCGCCGATGGATTGCACACTGGTTGCTCCATGAGCACCAAGTTCAGTCGCTAAAGCGGCGGCATCGCCGTGAACGATTACCTCTACGGTGTCGGCCAACTCACGGGCCTTGGTCAGTAACTCAAGGGTGGTGCTCGAAGCAGACCCGTTGGCGGCTTCGCCGTAAATCCAGATAGTTGAAATTCCCATGATGATCTCCTAAAGAACCTTGAGGTCGTCCAGGAACGCCACAATGCGTTCGTGAGCGTCACCTTCGTCGACAATAATTTCTCCGGCTTCCCGGGCCGCAGCCTCGGTCACCTCAGTGATTTCTTGGCGAGCACCAGCCCAACCAACAGTGCTGACGTCAATCCCTAAACCAGCCAAGTCAAGTTCTTCGACTGGCTTGTTTTTGGCGGCCATGATGCCTTTGAAAGACGGGTAGCGGGGTTCAACTACACCAGCAGTTACCGACACCACGCAAGGCAGTGGGCATTCAACTTCGTCGTAGCCATCTTCGGTTTGACGTTTTACCGTTACCGTGTCGCCGTTAATGGTGATCTCCTTGGCGAAAGTAACCGAAGGCAGGTCAAGCAGCTCAGCAATTTGCACAGGGACGGTACCGGTGTAGCCGTCGCTGGATTCTGTAGCGGTCAAAATCAAAGTCGGTTCGCTGCGTTTGATGGCTTCGACCAGCACTTTGGCGGTAGACAAGGAGTCGGAGCCAGCTAGGGCTTCGTCGCTTACCAACACGGCGCTTGCCGCACCCATGGCCAGAGCGGTGCGTAAACCACCGACCTCGTTATTGGGAGCCATGGAGACCAAGCGCACTTCGCCTTCGTCGGATCCGTCGAGGAGCTGTAGAGCCATCTCTACTCCGTACGAATCTGATTCGTCCAGAATGAGTTTGACATCACGCTTGAGGGTTTTTGTTTCGGGGTCCAGAGCACCAGGGTCAGCTGGGTCGGGAATCTGTTTTACACATACGACTATGTTCATGGTTCGTATTCTGCCTTCCCTTAACCCTTTCCCAACAAATTCAGCCCACTTTTTCTCCCCCGGTCATCCGTCACCCCAACCCTCGCCCTACTTCGTGACGTGGGGTCTGCCCCACGTCACGGACTTTGGGGTGAGGTAGTCTTTGGGGGTTATGAAATTGCTTCTTGTGGTGAACCCTTCGGCGTCGTCGGTAACGGCACGAACGCGCATTGTTATTCAAAAAGCATTATCGGCCGACCACCGGCTCGAAGTCGCCGCCACTAGCCGCCGCGGCCACGCCACCCGACTGGCACAAAGCGCCGCCAACGACGGTTTCGACATGGTGGTAGTCCTCGGCGGTGACGGCACCCTCAACGAAGCAGCCAACGGCCTCGCCGGCAGCGAAACCGCCCTCGCCGCCCTCCCCGGAGGATCCACCAACGTATTCGCCCGCACCATCGGCCTCCCCGACGACCCCGTCGAGGCCACCGGCGCCCTCCTCGACGCCATCGAAGCCGGCTCCACCAAACGCATCGGCCTCGGAAACATCAACGACCGCTACTTCCTCTTTAACGCCGGCATCGGTTTCGACGCCGCCGTAGTCGAACAAGTAGAACGCCGTGGCGGGTTACTCAAACGCTTCGCCGGGCACCCACTGTTTGTCGCCGCCACCCTCAACACCTGGCTCCGCCACTACGACCACCGACGCCCCGGATTCAAAGTCACCATTGACCAAAAAGAAGGCGACCATCAACCAGAAGAAAAACCCAGCGTGGATGGCATGTTCACCGTATGCCTCAACACCGACCCCTACACCTACCTCGGCACCCGCGGCATCTCCTTCGCCCCCCAAACCACCCTCGACACCCCGCTAGCCGTAGTCACCTTCCGCTCCCTGTCGCCCACCCGACTCGGCCCAGTATTTGCCAACGCCCTAGGTTTCGGCCGCGGCCAAGTAGCCGACAGTGGGTTCATAGACCACCACACCGACGTCACCCAAGCCACCATCACCGCCTACCACCCCGTGCCCTGGCAAGTCGACGGCGACTACCTCGGTCAAGCCGAAGAATTTCATCTACGCCACGAACCCGATGTGCTGGACTTAGTTATACCCCTCGGCAACAGCCAAACTGTTTAGCTAACAAGCATCACTCAGGGCTTGCAACATCCGGAGATCAGGCCAACTCGTCGAGTATCCGGCGGGCTACACCCGGCCGATTGGTGATAATGCCGTCAACGCTCCAAGACGCCAACTCAGCAATACGGTCCTCGTCATCCACCGTCCACACCAAAACCTTTAACCCCCGCTGATGCGCATCATCCACCAAAGATTGATCCACCAACTCGTCCCACGGATGCACCGCCCCATGGCCATGAGCCACCGTGCGATCCAAAATCAAATGCGAACCGATGCGTTCCACCGTCAACCAGCCGGTCGGCAAATTGGGGTCCGTTTCACGAATACGGTCAACGGCACCAATATTAAACGACGACACCCGCACCAACTCCGGCGGACGATACGCCGCAGCTAAACCCACCACCGCCTCACACACCATCACCATGTCCTCATGATCTGGCTCGCCAGGCAAACTCTTAATCTCAATATTTACCCCCAGGCCATCAAACGCCTCAAAAGCCTCAGCCAAACTCGGGATGTAACCCGGCAACGCCTCTGCATCCAACTCTCGAATAAGCTGGCCGTCAGCCAAATGGGCATCATGGTGCACCATCAACACCCCATCAGCCGAACGCCGCACATCCAACTCAACCCAATCGGCACCTTGCTGGAGCGCCCCCGCAAAAGCCTCCAACGTGTTTTCCTGATGATCCGCAGACGCCCCCCGGTGAGCAATCACCAACGGCCGTCCTGGAGAAGCGTTCAAAGAAGTATCAGTCATAAGAATCTAGAGAGAACCTAGCCGATGGCTAAGCAACCGGCTCCTGTGCGTCATCCCAAGGCCCCGATAAACGATTGCTCGGGATACGCACCTCAGCCACCGTGCCCGTCCCTCGCTGCACCGGTGACAACGTAATGGTGCCCCCCAACTGGCTTTCTACAAAAGTACGCACAATGGTGAGACCCAAACCATCAGACTCCGCCAGGTTGAACCCCTCAGGCAAACCCACCCCATCATCGGTGACCCGCACCAACAACCTGTCGCTACGCCGGTCCAACACAATGTTCACTCGCCCCGGTTCACCGCTTTCTGGAACCGCCGCCCCCCGGTAAGCATGATCCACCGCATTTTGTAATAACTCGGTGAGCACCACCGCCAAAGTAGTGGTCATCTGCGACGGCAACACCCCCGCCTCACCCTCCACCGTAAACGACAACGGCCGCTCCGGCGACGAAACACTTTCCTCCACGACCCGCACCAACGGCCGCACCAAATCAGTAAACGCCACATCATCATCCGGACTTTGGGCCAACGTTTCGTGCACCACCGCAATAGCGGCCACCCGGCGCACCGACTCCTCCAAAGCTGCTCGAGCCTCCACCGACTTCAAACGGCGGCCCTGCAAACGCAGCAGCGACGAAATAGTTTGCAAATTATTTTTTACCCGGTGATGGACCTCACGAATAGTGGCGTCCTTAGATACCAACTGGCGATCCCGGCGACGCAGGTCCGTCACATCGCGCACCAACACAATGGCCCCCGTAGCGGTGCGGCCATCAAGCAACGGAAAACAATGGGACACCAAATCCACCTCGTGGCCCTCATCAGGCTCGCTGATAACGGCCGCACGGCGCGCAAAAGCTTGACGCAGCATTACGGCCTCCAAGCCGGTGTCTTCTAAGCGCGAACCCACCACAGCCCTTCGCATACCCAAACGATGCAAAGCCGACACCGCATTAGGCGAAGCAAACTCAATGCGCCCCTCGCTATCGACCAACAACAAGCCGTCCCCTACCCGTGGCGTCCGGTGACGCAAGCGCTCCTCTTCTTGATAGGGAAAATCCCCCCGATCAATCATGTCAACAAAGCGGCGAAACACTCGACGATAGGTACGTTCCTGCACCGTGGCCGGACGATCCTCGCTAAACAAACGCTCCCGCGCCAGCACCGCCACAATCTCGCCATCTACCCGCACCGGAACCGCCCGAATAGAAACCTCACGGTCCGTACCAATTTGCACCAAACCTTCGGTTATGGCCCCGTTAGTAAAACACTCATCCACTACCGGGCGGCGATCAGAAGAAAACGTTTGCCCCACCAAGTCAGCGCGATACAAGGTCATACCAGTGGTGGGGCGCATGTGCCCCAACAGCACCAAACCAGCTTGCGCCTCCCCAGCCTTGGGGGCGTAAAGCAATAGGTCAGCAAACGACAAGTCGGCCAGCAACCCCCACAAACTGGTGAGGTTTTGCAGATGCTCTATCTCTGCTTCACCCATTGCCGTGTGTTCACGACAAAGTTCGCTCAACGTAGCCATAGTAAAAGCCTAGAACAACCAGCCCGTTGACCGTTATTTCGGTTAATTAAAACCCATCGGGCTCGCCAACTCTTCGCTGCCCAAGTCAACGTACGCCACCTTGTCAGTAGGTACCCCTACCCGGCGGCCTTTGGCATCAGTCAGCCACAACATGGCAGACTCACCGGTGAGCGCTGCCTCAATTTCGGCTTGCAAGGCTTCGTGATCGGTGCCTTCTGGCATTTCCAAAGTGATCTCTTTGGGAGTATTCGAAACCCCTATACGTACGTCCATGATTTTTCTTTCTCTTAGATTCTTCAGCGTTGCTGCGGATTATTGATGAACTTAGTCCACCAGGTTGAGTTCTGGGTGGGAGCGTTTGGTGGGTTTGAGGTCTTCATCTACGACCCGGGCCATAGCGGCAAATATTGTTCCGGCTTCACTGGTTTGATCAACCGCAACAGGGTTTCCGGTGTCGGCACCTACCCGCAAAACAGGCAACAGCGGCACTTGACCAACCAGAGGTACTTCGAGTTGCGTCGCCAAAGCTTGGCCGCCGCCTGCCCCAAAGAGTTCGTATCGTGTGCCGTCGTCGCCAATAAACCACGACATGTTTTCGATAACCCCGGTGACGGCAATGTTCATTTTTTCCGCCATGTAGGCCGCTCGCTGCGCCACTTTTTGAGCAACGGCTTGCGGGGTAGTGACCACCAACATTTCGGCGGTTGGTAAAAATCCGGCCAACGAAATCGAAATGTCACCAGTGCCGGGAGGTAAATCAACCAGTAAGTAGTCCGGTTCACCCCAGGAAACATCGGTCAAAAACTGTTCTAACGCCTTGTGCAACATGGGGCCTCGCCACACCACCGGTTGGTCCTCATCAGCGAAAAACCCCATAGAGATACAACGCACCCCGTGGGCTTCGGGCGGAATCAACATGTCGTCGATCACCGTGGGTGGTTCAGCGATGCCCAGCATGCGCGGGATAGAGAACCCCCACACGTCGGCGTCTACCACGGCAACGTCTTTTCCTCGCTGGGCTAAGGCCACCGCAAGGTTGGCGGTTATCGAAGACTTGCCTACCCCACCTTTGCCAGAGGCGATAAGCAGCACCCGGGTGTTGTTGCCGGGCCGTCCAAAAGGCACCCCCGAAGTCGGTGGCGTTTGGCTTTCGGCTTGAACCGAAATGCCGGATGGTCCTGATTTTTCCTGCTGGTCGTTCATCTTGGCGGAGTCTACCTCTCTCTCATCAACCCCCTTAAAAAAACAAAGATTACTACTCTGGCCGATATTTCGTAAGCAGCGAGGTCCGGTTGGCTAGGCTGTCGGTGTGGATGGGTCACCCCTCACGCCGACCGAGTTTGCCTCGGCTGTTACGGCGATAACCGGCGCCTTCGGGGATCCCACGCGCCGCGACATCTATTTGCTGGCTCGCCAAAGCGACCAAGGGGTTACCGCCAGCACAGCCGCCCAAGAATTTGGCTTGCACCCCAACGTGGCCCGCCACCACCTTGACAAACTGGCCGCCGGCGGGTATCTCGAAGTGGCCGTTGAACGCCCGGCAGGCGCCAGCGCTGGCCGGCCCTCCAAGCACTACCGAGTAACTGACCCCAACACCCCCCTAGAACTTCCCATTCGCCAAGATTCAGTGCTGGTCAGTTTGCTGGGCCGAGCCTTGGCTTTGTTACCCAACGACCAGGCCGAAAAAATGGCAGAAGAAGTCGGGCGAGAAGTCGGCCAAGCCATGGCCGAGGCCATCAGCCCCGACGAGGTGCAGCATTCTTTTCAATCCTCCATGCAGATGGTCGCTGATGCGCTGACGGCCCACGGGTTTGCTGCCCGGGCTGAACAGTCCAACACCTCATCTGGTTTGCGCATCGTGGCCGAACACTGCCCATTTGGCGGGGCAGCCATTGAACACCCGGTTATTTGTGCGGTAGACCGTGGCTTGGTTAAAGGCATGCTGATTGCTCTTTACGGCGAAACCACCACCGACCAATCTTCGTCACGACCCAAGGGTGACGAAGTGTGCATTACCGACATCACCGCTTGACAAGTACCCCGCCATGACCCGCCACTACTTTGATCATGCTTCAACCTCTCCGCTGCGGCCCGTTGGGCGAGCGGCCCTCAACGAGGCCCTAGATTTAACCGGCGACCCGGGGCGCATTCATAGCGAAGGCATGGCCTGTCGCCACACCGTAGAAGTAGCCCGCCAACAAGTCGTCGACTTTTTTGGGGCCCGCAGTCGGGAAGTTATTTTTACTTCGGGTGCTACGGAATCTATCGCTGCGGTTTGTTTCGGTGTCGCCCAACGCAACCCGGGGGCACCCAGCGTGCTTTCCGCTATGGAACATTCGGCGGTGCGGCTCAACGCCCAACGCCATGGCCCCGTGAAGTTGATCTCTGTTGATGAAACGGGCCGAGTAGACCTTGACCAACTTTTGGCCACCTTCAGCCAGCAACCGGCCATCGTGCACTTGCAGTTAGGAAACCACGAGGTGGGCACCCTCCAGGACTTGACCCCGGTGGTCGCAGCCTGCCGTCAACACAACGTGTTGTTGCACGTTGATGCTGCCCAAGCCGGAGGCCGCATGGCCCTAGATTTTGCCAACTTGGGCGCCGACCTGGTCTCGGTGAGCGCCCACAAGTTTGGTGGCCCGAGAGGAGTCGGCGCTTTACTTATTCGCCGTGGCCTGCGCTTGGCTCCCTTGCTGTTAGGCGGCGAGCAAGAACGGGCCCGACGCGCCGGGTTAGAAAACACCCCGGCCATCGCCGGTTTTGGAGCCGTCTGTGCCGCCTTGACCCCCGAAGTTCTGGCCAGCGAAGAAACCCTGGCCCGCCAACAAACGATTCGGCTCGCTACCGGATTATCGGCGCTTGACGGGGTCACCCTTTACGGCCACCCCGACTATCGGTTGCCGCATCTGGTTTGTTTAGGCATTGACGGCGTTGAACCTCAAGCGGTGTTACTGGGCTTAGACCGCTTAGGTATTGCCGCCCACTCGGGAAGCGCTTGTGCCTCCGAAGGGCTCGAGCCCTCGCCGGTGCTTGAAGCCATGGGGGTCGATGCCCACCGGTCGCTGCGCCTTTCGGTGGGGTGGACCACCACCGACGACGATGTTGAGGACGTTTTGGAAGCCGTACCTCAGGTGCTGGCCGAACTCCGGGCGTTACGCCCATGATCTACCTGATACGCCACGCCTCAGCCGGCGACCGTTACCGCTGGGACGGCGACGACGTTGACCGCCCCTTAGATGACCGCGGCCAGCAACAGGCCGCCGATTTAGCAGAGGCACTAGGTGGCCAGCCCATAACCCAAGTGCTTTCTAGCCGAGCCGTACGTTGCCAAGAAACGGTAGGCCAACTAGCCAATCAACTCGGGTTAACCATCGGGGTGGAGCCCGACCTGTTTGAAGGGGCTCATCAATCTGCCACGGCCTTGGTCAAAAACTTGGCCGTCGACCAAAACCACCAGGTCGTTTTGTGCAGCCACGGCGATGTCATCCCTGAAGTACTGCGTGACCTCATTATGGGTGGGTTAAAAATCTCCGGTGGTCGAGGCTGCGCCAAAGCTTCCCTCTGGGCGCTCAGCCCCACCAAAGGCCAGCTCATCGCTGGCCACTATTACGCCACGGCAGCCGAGTTTCAGGTTTAACCTCCGTTAAACATTCTCAAAGAGGAACTAACCCAACAAACCTTCCGCGATCAAGAGTTCAACAAGGGCCTCCGGAGGGTCAGTCAAGGTGGCGAAGGCCGCCGCATCAACTGCCGCACCTTCGGCGTCATCTAACAACACGCTGCGCACCAAGGCCCGATAAGCCAAAGCATTAGGGTGTTCTGGGTCTAAAGCCAAGGCTTCATCAAGCGCTTCAAGTGCTAAACCCAGTAAATCCGGTTCGAAGGTAACGGCCAACAACCACCCGCGTTCCGCCAACAACGGTGCCGGTTGGCCGGTTACCTCAATGCCGGAATCCAACAACGTCAAGGCGGCCAACAACTCACCTTGGGCCGCCAAATCTGCAGCAATGCGTTCACGTAAATGGCTGGCCGCCAGTAAATCGTCCACAATAGGGGGGGCGGCCAACGTGTCGAGCACCATCAAATCATCGGCCGCAGCAGCCGACTCGCCATCAGCGAACAACATGGAAGCCCTGAACACGCGGGCATCAGGGTATGCCGGGTCAAACTCCACTGCCGCGTTCACATCCAACCGAGCCAACACCTGACCGCCCGAACGCCACAACGCCCAACCTCGGTAAGTCAAGGCCTCGACGTTAGATGGCTGAAGCTCCAACACCTCGGTGTAAAGATCAATGGCCTCTTGTGGTGCAGCCACCCCTGCTTGGGCCAGCAAGGTGCGCGTCGACGAGCGGATCTCCCCCGACCCTGTCTCGCCAGCGCCTCGACTGCCCGATGTTTGGGCCACCAACAAACCAGCACCCAGCGCCAGAACCGCTATACCTACCAACACCAAGGGGCGAGAAAGTTTTTTAGAAGACTTCCCGCTCGCCCCACCCCCAGAACCTGCTCCCGACCAGCGCCGCAAAGCCAAAACCAATCCGGTGCCCGCCGCCGTCACCACCAGCACCGGCAAAACCCACACCAGCCCGGTTAAACCCGAACCCTGTGGGGTGTAGTCAATGTCTTCACCAAAACGCTCCACCAACTCGGTGCGCACCATGGCATCGGTGGCTCCTTGGTCGACCATGCGAGCAATCTCGGTGCGAATGGCCCGAGCAATAGGCACATCAGACTCCGCCACCGACTGACCAGAACAAACCGGACAAGCAAAATTCTCGGCCAACTGGTGCGCCCGATCGGCGTTAGTCAACACCGGTTGCGTGGCTACCTCAGAAATCACCAACGCCCCAAGAACGAGGGCCACCAAAACCAGCCAGCGAAAATGCTTCATGTGCCTCGGGCCTCCGCCAACATGGCTTCAAGATCGGCCTTTACCACTCCGCCAATAATCTTGGCGGCCACGAAACCAGCGGGCGACACCAGGTAAGACTCCGGAACCGCCACCACGCCCCAATCCACAGCAATGCGGCCCGTGTCGGTGGCCAGCACCGGCCAGTCACCCCCGTTGGTGCGGAAAAACTCTTCCACCGCACTGGGCGAATCGGCGAAAGCCACCGTCACCACCCGTACATCGTCGGCCGCCGCATGGGCCTCAGCAAAAGCCACCAACTCGGGGTGCTCACGCACACAAGGCACACAGGTGGTAGAAAAAAAGTTCACCACCACCCAACGGCCTCGCTGCAAAGACAAACTCCAATCTTGACCATCAATGGTGGTGTCCTCAATGGGCGGCGCCCCTTGGCCCACCAAATGGGTAGTCATGCGGTCAAGGCCCGACTCTCGTGTGGCCATCACCCCCACCAGTACCAACAACACCGCCCCCACCAAGAGTGCTTTAACCCTCACCGACCTCATGACGAAGCCTCCACCAATGCGGCAAGATGCTCGTCTTTTTTACGACGACCCTCTGGTACGACGGCCAACAAAGTGCCGACCGCCATGACCGCTCCCCCTACCCAAAGCCACCACACCAAAGGCTGCACGGTGACCCAAATCGAAGTAGTTGAGTCAACTTCGTCAGGAACCCTCAACACGTAGAGCTGAACATCGTCCCACCAGGTAGACCGAGTAGTAGGGGTACCAATACGCTGCCCTCCAAACGGAAAAATATTTATGGACGGGGTAAAAATTTGACCATCGATACCTACACGCACCAGGGTTTGTGTTTTCTCGGGCAACTGCCGCACCTCAACCCCTTCGAAAGTTAGCGTGTGCCCCGAAAACGAAACCTCTTGACCAAGTTCGTCAAAACTAAACTCTGCTTGGCGTACGTACGACGACGATATGGCCAAGGCCACCGCCACAATGGCCACCCCAACGTGGACCACCATGCCGCCGCTGGCTCGCCCCACCAAACCACGCCAACCCCGGGAACGCACCGCCAAAATCAATGGGCGCAGCGCCCCGCCGGTAGCAAACCCCGCCAGCCCAATAGCCAACGTCGGGGCCCAACCACGCAACCCCAACACCACTCCAGTCACCATAACCGTGACCCCAGTAACCGCTGGCCACCACAAACGGCGAGAAAGCACCTCAGCCCCGGCACGGCCCCACGGCAAAGCCGGAGCCATAGCCATCAAAAACAACAACATGAAACCAATGGGCATGGTCATGCGTTCAAAATAAGGGTTGCCTACCGAAATGCGATCACCGTTGGCGGCCTCCACCAACAAGGGGTACAAAGTGCCCAGCAACACCACAAAAGCAAAACCAGCAAACAACAAATTGTTGACTAAAAAAGCCCCAGTGCGCGACACCACAGAATCAATATGACCCTCAGACCGCAAAACATCGCCCCGCCAAGCAATAAGACCCACCGTTACCACCACAATCAAGGCAAAGAAAGCCAAAAACATAGGGCCGATGGCCGACTCGGTAAAAGCATGCACCGACTCAATAACCCCCGACCGGGTAAGGAACGTACCCAAAATAGTCAAAGCAAAAGTGGCGCACAGCAACGAAAGATTCCACACCCGCAACATGCCCTGGCGCTCTTGGACCATCACCGAATGCAAATACGCCGTGCCAGTCAGCCAAGGCAACAACGAAGCATTCTCCACCGGGTCCCACCCCCAATAACCGCCCCACCCCAACACCTCATAGGCCCACCAAGCCCCCAACAAAATCCCCACGCTCAAACAACCCCAAGCAATGAGCGTCCACCGGCGGGTCTCTAACAACCAACCCTCGCCCAACCGGCCGGTGATCAGCGAAGCCAAAGCGAAAGCAAAAGGCACCGTAAAACCCACATAGCCCAAATAAAGCACCGGTGGGTGAAAGGCCATCAACAAATGGTTCTGTAACAACGGGTTGGGCCCCGGGCCGTCATAACCCGCCCACGGCGCAAACTTGGCAAAAGGAAAAGCCGGGCCGGCCAGCAACAAGAAAAAGAACACACAAACCACCAACAAAACCAGCAACGCCCAAGCCACCATTTTGTCATTCAAGCGCTGGCGAAAACGCCAAGCAACCATGCCTACATAGCCCGCCAAAATCAGTACCCACAACAAAATGGAACCCTCAAGGGCCGACCACAAAGTAGCGAAATTAAACAAAGCCGGTGTGCGGTGACTGCCATGTTCGGCCACAAAAGCCACCGTAAAATCTCGAGTAATAAGCGCCCGTTCCATAACCGCAAACTGGCCCACGGCGGCCACCAACACCGCGGCTACAAACCAACGCACCCGCCACAAAAACCGCTCATCGCCGGTAGCCAACCCCCGAACCAGCGAAAAAACCCCCAAAAGCGAAGCCGCTAAACCCAAGGCAACAAACAAAGCCCCTAACGAAGCATTCACCCAGTAACCCCGCAAGCATCAATATCGGCGGTGCGTTCCTCGTCAGTGCGGTAATCATTGTCGTGCTTGACCACCATGTGATCAGTGCGCAAAAACCATCCATCGTTAGCGGCCGCCGGCAAGCCAGCTAAACCCGGCGGGCTCCCCGCTTGCCAGGAACCCTGCAACACCACCGGCACCCCCGGCTGAAACAACTCCGCCGGGTCACCCACATGGGCTACATCGGCAAACACCCCCGAAGCACAAAAAGTAAAGACCACCACCGCCTCACCATCAAGGCGAGTTTCGACCAAACCCGGCAACGGCGTACCTACCACCCGAAAGCGGCTGGCCAACAACTCAGGGCGTTCTTCTACTGCTTCATCAACTTCATAAAAAACCAGCGTGGCGTCACCCAAAGTAACGGCCAACACCGCTATCAAAGCCGCCAAAACCAAAACAATGATCGCTACCGACCCACGGCGGCGCGGCGGGCGCGGCGGTCGACTGGGTTGCGGGGTGAGGTCCTCAGCCATCGGTCGGGTTCTGAGAAGTCAACCACCGGCGCTGATCTTCGGGCACCGAAACACTCAACGCCCGGCCTCGACGTACCACCGAGACGGCATAAACCGTCAAAAGCACGGCCGCTACTCCCCAACCGCCCAGCAAATAACCAAGATGCGTCATGAAGTTTCTCCCACCGCGGAAGCCACCTCTGAACCATCGGCTTCCGCTCGACGCTCCTTGATTGCGGCCGCCACCTGATGCTCACCAGCCGCCAAGGTCAACCAACCCACCCGAAAACGGTGCAACAACAACCAAGCAAAAACCATCAAAAATACTAAAAACCCAACCATCAACGTAAACAAAGTGAGGTCCTCAATTTTTAATTCACCCAACGTGGACTTCTGATGCAGGGTGCGGTTCTCCCACCATTCCACCGAACGGTTAACCAAAGGCAAATCCACAATAGCTACCAAGGCCACCACCGCCGCCCGCCGAGCTTGCACCCGCGGGTCAGCCGCTGTGCGACGCAAAGCCAAGTAACCCACAAACATCAAAAATAAGATCAACGTGGTCATTAAGCGCACATCGCCCCACTCCCACCAGGTGTTCCACACCGGGCGGCCCCAAATAGAGCCCGTAACCAACACCAAGAAACAAAACACTGTGCCCACCTCGGCCGCCGCATGAGCCGTTACATCCCACCAAGGAGTTCGTTTAATCAAATACCCCGCCGACGCAAAAGCCGCCAAACTATAAGCAACATAAGTAATAACCGCCATGGGCACATGCAAATACAAAAGCCGTACCGCATCAAACTGGCCAATCTCCTGGCCCGTGCTGGGGTGAATACGCACATCAGGTTCGGTCAACACAAAAGCCAACACCAACAACCCGACCAAACCCAGCAACGTAGCCAAACCTAAAGCGCGCGAACCCGGAGATCCGGTGGTCGCTACAGAAGAAGTGGGGTTCGTCATAATATTTTTAATCCTCAACCAATGCGCCGTAAGCCAACGCACCCAACGTTGAAGCCACCACAGCAAACATGGCCAACAAGCCCGTCCAGGCCCAACCATCTACCGCAGCAGCACCCAAAGCATCGTCGTAAGCCCGAGTGGCACCAATAAGCACCGGAGCCAAAACTGGAAGCAACAAGATCGGCAACAGCGTTTCTCGTACCCCCAACCCAGAGGCCAGCGCACCATAGAGCGTACCGGTAGCCGCCACCGCCAACGCCGTCACCAGCCCAGCAATTAGCCACAAAAACAAGTTCTTCACCGAGGAACCATAAAACACAATAATGCCCGCCGTCAGCAACAACTCCAGCACCAACAACTGCACAAAAATGGCTGCCGATTTTCCTAAAAACACGGCAACCGGTGCTAAACCAGCCATACGTAACCCAGTGGCCGCATCATCAGCGGACTCCACCGCCGACGAACGCTGCACCGCCAACAACAAACACAACAACACCGCTACCCAAAAAAGCCCCGGCGCGAACATACGCAAAGTGCGCTGATCAGCATCTAACGCAAACCCGAAAAGCACCAACACCAGTACAGCAAAAGGCGCCACCTGGTTGGTCAAAACCCGAGAACGCGCCTCAATACGCAAATCTTTACTCGCCACCAACCAAGCTTCACTCAACAAAGATTTCACTTCGGGCCCCCCGTGTCCTTAACAACCAAACCGCCCGCCACCGTTACCACCCGAGGGTTCAAAGAACGCACCCGATCCAGTTCGTGAGAAGCCACCAGCACCGTGGCCCCCGCCGCCACCGCATCCGAAATAAGTTCATCAACCACATCGCGGCCCGTCTGGTCCAAACCAGCATGCGGTTCATCAAGCAACCACAACTGAGGTCGACGCACCGCCAAAACAGCCAACGAAGTACGCCGGCGCTGCCCCGCCGACAAACGAGAAACCGGCAAAGACAACAAACGTTCATCCAAACCCATGCGGCCCAAGGCACCAGTCGCCCGTTGGGCGGCCAGCGACTTATCGAGCCCGGCCGCCTGCGCCCAAAAACTCACGTTTTCAGCCACCGACAAATCTTCGTAAAGCCCCGTGGCGTGACCCAACATGGCCACCTGCCTCCGGACGGGCCGCCCATCTACACTTAAATCGTGGCCCAACACTTGAGCCTGACCCGACTCGGGACGTACCAAACCCGCACACAACCGCAACAACGTGGTCTTTCCAGCGCCGTTAGGGCCCTGCAACAACACCGTTTCTCCGGCTTCTACCGACAAACTGGCGCCCGCCAAAGCAGGAAACCGGCCCAGCAGAGCCACTACGTCACAGAGTTGAATTACCGGCACCCCGTAACGGTACCGGCGTCTACCGCCTACCCTGACCATGTGGCCCGCCGTCGAATACTTTTTTCCTTCCTCGCTTTAGCTCTGCTGGCCAACGCCTGCGGCAGCCAAGACACCGAAGACCTCGCCACCACCGACACCGTCGCCCCCACCACCCTGGTAGAAACCCGGCCCACCTTGGTCGAAGAAAATGCCCCAGACTGGGTAGGCGAACCAGTCAACCTACACGACCTCAAAGCCGGCGACTGCTTCAACCAATACTCCTGGGCCACCGAAGATCGGCAAATTGAACTCAGCACCAAAGTGCCTTGCCAAGCCCCCCACCAGTTTGAAATTTACAAACTGGTACAACACCCGGCCCGCAACGGCGCCCCCTGGCCTGGCGACGAAGAAATGGTGGCCTTCGCAATAAGCCAGTGCTACGAAAGTTTCGAAGGATTCGTAGGACTCATCTACGAACTCTCCGAACTGGAACTCGACTACCTGACCCCCAACCGCTCAAACTTCGAACACGAAATAGCGCAATTCCGCGGCGTGCACTGCTACCTCTACCTTGACCAAGGCGGCGAACTCATCGGGTCATCACGTGGGTCGCAACGCTAAACCAGCGAAGCCCCACTTTTTGTCGTCACAGGCCTTCGGCTAACCTCATTAAATGGCCAAGCAACTACGCGAACTACTCGGAAATGCCAACCCAATATTTGGTTTCAGTTGGTGGGAACCCGACGTAGCCATCGCCGTATCAAAAGCCGGAGGCGTAGGGGTATGGGGATGCACCCGCCGAACCCCCGACGAAATCGAAGCCGGGATCACCCGAATGAAAAAAGAACTCGGTGACCTCCCCTGGGGCGTCGACCTGGTTATTCCCAACGGAATGCCCGAAGACAACAACCGAGAAACCATCGAAGCCCAACTGCCTGAAGAGCACGTCAGATTCGTTGATGGGCTTCGACAAAAATACGGGGTACCCGACGACGGCCTCCCCGGATACCGCTCACGGTTTGTACGGAGCGAAGAGACCGCACGCGCCCAACTCAACGTGGTCATGGACCATCAAATACCTGTGTTGGCTTTGGGTATCGGCTCACCAACCTGGGCTGTAGAAAAAGCCCACGAGCATGGGTCGCTCATCCTTAGTTTGGTGGGTCAACCCCGGCATGCCGAAAGCGCCCTACGGGCCGGAGCCGACATTTTAGTCGCCCAGGGATCCGACGCCGGAGGGCACACCGGAAGCATCGGAACCTTCTCGCTGGTACCCCAAATAGTTGACCTGGCTCAAGGCGTTCCCGTACTCGCCGCAGGCGGCGTTGCTACCGGACGACACCTCACCGCCTCACTGGCCCTCGGAGCCCAAGGCGTCTGGTTAGGCACCGCATTCTTAGGCTCCACAGAAGCCGCACCCAGCCCCGGTTTGCTAAAAAAACTTATCGCCGCCCAGGCCGCTGACACCGTCATAAGTCGTTCCGTAAGCGGAAAAACCCTCCGCATGCTGCGCTCCGCATGGAGTGACGAATGGTCCGCCGCCGATGCCCCCAAACCACTCAAAATGCCTCACCAAGACATCCTCATCGGCGACCTCTTAGGGCAAATACTGCGCCACGAAATAGAGCCACTCCTTCACGAAGGGGCTGGTCAAGGGGTGGCCTACCTACAAAATCAAGAAACAGTCGCCGACATAATGAGCCAACTACTGGCCGAAGCCGAGCACACGCTAAACGGCCTCAAGTAGCGAAAGCCCCGCCCATGATTGCGGGATAGCCCCCAACCCCTGACCAGAATCTGGGTGCCAATATTCGGCTAAACCCGAACATTGTGCTCCCCGTCGAGTAGCAACCTGCAAACGTTGAGCCACCAAAGCATCAAACCGAGAGGCAGCCAACGTCAACAAGTAAGCCAACTGAGGCCACACCGGGCCTCGCCAATAAGCCGCCGGATCAAAGACAGGTTCACCCCGATGCACCCCACACAAGCCAAACTCGCTGCCCAAAGCCTTGGGATTCACCAACTGCGCTAACGCTTGCGCCGCTACAGATGCATCCTCGGTTACCAGCAACGGCAACAACGCATCAGCAGTACGGCACCGGCCTGAGCCCTCAACCGCCGCCCCGGTGTCCACCCACGTTGCCAAAGGCTCAACCCACCGGAGATCCAACGCTGCTACTAACTGATTCGCCGCTTCAGCCATGGATTCATCGCCGGTCACTGTGGCCATCTCTCGCGCATTGAAAGCCACCAACGCATTAAACCCCACCGAACCCACCACAAACTCCGGGTTAGCCAAAGCAGCGCCATCCGGGCCTCGCTCCACCGTAGACACCAGACGATTCTTTTCGTCCACCCACTGGTTTTCCGCAAAACCTCCCGGGCAAAAATCATCCCAGCGCGGGCTGTTATCAGCACCCGACTCCCACGGATGAGCCAACAAAACAAGACCCGCCGCATCACGCCGGCGATCGTTTAACAAAAACCACAAACCCGCTTCCGCCGCTTCTATAACCCTCGCCGGCGGGGCCTGCCCGGCCCGGCAAAGCGCCGCCACCGCATGGCCGTACATAGGCGGTTGGGTCAACGACGAACCCAAATCACTACCCCACAATTCTCGGTGAAAACCCGGTTGGCGCACATAGTTGATGTGCGGCACAAACCCCGACGGCAACTGCGGACCAAACAACTGCGCCAACTCAGCCTGCGCCCGCTCCACGTTTTTCAAAGACAACCAAATCAACACATGAAAACAAGAATCCCACAACCACTGCCACGGATAGACCACAGCGTTCGGAGCGGCATAACCTTCAGGCTGCCAATGGTTGTTCATCATCTGAGCCACCGCCGACTCAAACCCTGCACCCTCTTGCCTTAGACCCATGCCAACCTGCACCTTCCTCTCCTTTCGCTTCGGCCCCACCGACGGGGTATCGGTCGTGGCCCGCAACTGGGCCCGCATGCTGACCAAACAAGGCTTTACCGTGTCTTGGGTAGCGGGCGCCTTCGAACCCGGGTGGGATGCCCCCGGAAGAACCACCGTAGTGGCCGGGCTGAACATCAACGCCACCGCACCCCCCGACCCCAACCAACTTGAATCCGCTCTCGCCGACCAAGACCTGGTGGTGGTAGAAAACCTGCTCTCCATCCCACTCAACTTGGCGGCTTCGCGAACCGTGGCTTCTTTGCTCAACGGACGACCAGCGTTAATACATCACCACGACCCGCCATGGCAAAGGAAACGCTTTGCCCACCTAACCGAACTCCCAGCCGACGACCCAGCCTGGCGCCACGTCACCATCAACGACCTGACCAAAAAAGAAATGGCCGAGCGAGGCATTTACGCAGAAACTATTTACAACGGTTTTGACCCCAACCCGCCCACCGGAAACCGCTTGACGACACGCCGCCGACTAGGCGTAGACGACCACACCCTGCTGGTCGCCCACCCGGTGCGCGCTATAGAACGTAAAAACATCACTCAAGCCCTCGAAGTAACCACCGCTTTAGGCGGCATCTACTGGCTATTGGGTCCGGCCGAAGACGGTTACGGGCCACAACTGGCTACCGAATTGGCCGCTGCCCGATGCCCAGTAATCCACGCCCCGGCCGCCAACCGAGCCGACATTTATGCGGCCGCCGACCTGGTGGCCTTCCCCTCCACTTGGGAAGGTTTCGGCAACCCCCCGGTAGAAGCCGCCCTCTACCGCAAACCCGTATTCGTCGGCCACTACCCGGTAGCCGACGAACTACGCGGCCTGGGCTTTCACTGGTTTGCGCCACAAGACACCGATGCCATGGCCGAACGCCTTGACGACCCCAGCGGGCTGGCCCCCCTGCTTGACCACAATCAACAAGTAGCCAAAAACGAATTATCTATAGAACGCATGGGTCGACGTTTGGAGAACTTCATTGTTGAGGCAGGATGGCGACCATGAGTGACTCATCGGAGACCCCGGCTAAAGACCCCGTGCTGGTACAACGAGAACGGATGCGCCGCTTAGCTAGCCTCGGACAACGCTCTGGTTACCTGGCTTTCGGCGTAGCGCTCGCTCTCTTCGCCGCCGGGATGATCGGCCGCTTTACCGACGCTGTGGCCACCATTTTATTAGCGCTGCTGATCTGCGGGTCAATAATTTTAGCTCCATCTATCGTGCTCCACCATGCCGTCAAAGCCGCCGACGACCTCGACGCAGAAAACTCCGCCTAACCCCGATACCAGCCCAAGGGGCAGTGTTTACTAGGGTGAAGCCATGACCGAAGTAATAACCGCACCCCGTTTGCCGGGCCCTGAACGCCGCAAACAACTCTTAGACACCGCACTACGGGTCTTTGCTCGGCAGGGTTACCACGAAACCTCCATGAACGCCGTGGCCAACGAAGCCGGGGTAACCAAACCGGTGCTCTACCAACACTTCGCCTCAAAACGAGAAATGTATTCCGACCTGTTGCGGGTTACCGCCGACCGTTTAGCCGATGCCATTACCCAAACCCGCCTTGACCTCGGGGCAGAAGACACTCGAAGCAAAATTGAAGCCGGCTACCTCGGGTTTTTCCGCTTCTTCGATGCCGTACCCGACGCTTTTTCGGTGCTTTACGGGCCGAGCTTGGGCCACGATCAAGAGCTCCGCCACGTCGCCCAGCGGGTGCAAGAAGAATTTGCCGCCCGTATGGCCACCTTTATAAGTGAGGTAGACCACGAAGAAGCCATCATCATGGCTTGGGGCCTCAACGGTCTTATCGAAGGACTGATTCGCAACTGGATGCACGACGGTCGCCGCCGCAGCGCCGAAGAAATGGCCGCCCTCGCCACCCGCTTAGCTTGGGACGGCATGAAAAGCTTGGCTTAAGCCTCAGCAGCCAGCACTACCCCCCTAGTCAACCGACCTCCGGGTGGGGCGAAATATCTAACGGCGGGTTTGGCAAGTTGTTGGCGGCCACCTCGGGCAAAAACTCTCTTAACCGAGTAGGCAACACCGGCACATCACTGGCCAACAACTCGTCGACCCCCCACCAGCGGGCGCCCAAAAAAGCCGCCGCCTCTAAGGCTTCTAAATGTTGCGGCCGATACTCCCCACCATCGCACCACGCCACATGAATTTTCTCATCGCTATCAAAAAAGTACCCGCCAAAAGTGAACTGCACTTGTTGGGTCCACACCACCGGGCCCATTTCGGCTTCGATACCGGTTTCTTCCCAAAGTTCTCGGGCCGCCGCCACTGCTGAATCTTCACCCAGATCAATACCACCCCCGGGGATTTCCCACCACGACGGCTTAAAAGGATCCAAAGGGTCTTCGGCGTTGACCAAAAAAATCTCGTTCGACCGGTTTAGCAACACCACCCGAGCAGCCGGGCGTTTACGGCCCATCATTGGGCACACGCCACGCAACGACCCAACAAATCGAAGCGGTGAGCATCGACTACAAAACCCCTTTGAGCAGCCGAAACAACCAGTGCCTCGATGCCTGCCTCAAACTCATCGGACACCTCAAAATCATCTAGGCGACCACACGCCGTGCATTCCAAATGATGATGATGCCCGGTTAGCGACTCGTGAAGTTCAAACCGGGTGTGGTCGTCACCTGCGGTCACTCGGCGCACCACACCAGCTTCGGCGAGTTCATTTAGGTTGCGGTAAGCCGAACTTTGTGCCAAATCTTGTTGTTGCCCCGCCGACAAAACTTCGGGCAAAGTCAACGGGCGAGCAGCAGCAGCTAGCACCTCGACCACCGCATGACGCGACCGGCTATAACGCATCTGTGCCGCACGTAAACGCCGACCAACCGTGGTATGAAGTTCTTCGCCCGTGGCATGCTGATGACCCATAACCAGAGAGCCTAACCCAAAATCCTTACTGAGAATCAGTGAGAAGATTTGGATCTCGGTGCATCAAAGCATTCCTTCGACACCGGCACACCAACACGCCATCCTGGTTGTGTACCCGATGCTCAAAAGTAACGATTCCCGTGGCCGGCATTGATGCAGAAAGCCGAGCCGCCGCGACCTCCGTTTCAAAAGACAAGGTGTCATTCAAAAACACCGGCGCCGGAAAATCCGTTTCTTCAAAACCTAGGTTGGCCACCGTGGTACCCAACGTGGTGTCGGCCACGCTAACCCCCACCGCCAAACCAAGCGTCAACAAACTGTTCACCAAACGTTGACCAAAAACCGTGGTCGCCGCAAACTCGGCATCCAGATGCAGCGGCTGCGGGTTATGGGTCATAGCGCAAAAATCTTCGTTATCGGCTTCGGTGATAGTGCGCAACAAGTCGTGTTTGATTACCAAGCCCACCGGAAGTTGTTCAAACCATCGGCCACCGGTTGTCGAAGAAGTTGTCTCGTCCATATACCCATTGTGTCTTACCGGAGGGCCTTTACCTTGGCTACGCTCCTCACCAATGGAACCACCTCTTTGGACACCCTCGCCCAGCCAAGCTCACGCCACCCAAATGGCGGCCTTCGCTGATGCCGCTGGATGCCCTCTTGACGAACTTCACCAATGGTCCGTTAACCACCAAGAAGACTTCTGGGACTTAGTGTGGAGCCACTTTGGCATAGTGGGCCACCGAGGTGACGGGCCCGCAATGATTCAGGTTGAGTCAGATCTAGCGGCCACCACGTTTTTTCCCGACGCCACCTTGAACTACGCAGAAAACCTGTTGCAACGCAACGACCACCACCCCGCACTTATTTTTTGCGGCGAAGACAACGCCACCCGCACCCTTACCTGGGCGCAACTCCACCACCTGGTGTCACAGTTGCAACAAGGGTTAGCGGCCGCCGGGGTAAAACCAGGTGACCGAGTAGCGGCCTGGCTACCCAACATTCCTGAGGCCTACGCCGTCATGTTGGCCTGCGCTTCACTGGGCGCCGTGTTCTCTTCGGTCTCGCCCGACTTTGGCACCGATGCGGTAATTGACCGATTTGGGCAGATTGAACCAAAAGTGATTTTTTGCACCAACGGCTACCAATACGGAGGCAAACGCTTCGACGTAACCGACAAAGTAAGCCAAGTAATAGCGGCCTTGCCCAGCCTGCGACAGGTAGTGATGGTGGCCGACACGCAAGGTGACCTTCCCGCAGAAGCCTTGTCGTTTGACGATTTTTGTGCAGCGCACCCGGCCCAAGAAGTGGCATTCACCCCGCTACCTTTCGACCACCCGCTCTACATCCTCTACTCCTCGGGTACCACCGGCGCCCCCAAATGCATAATCCACCGAGCGGGCGGCCTTTTGTTAAAACACTTGGTTGAGCACCGACTGCATTGCGATGTGCGCCCCTTGGACCGAGTCTTTTACTTCACCACCACTGGGTGGATGATGTGGAACTGGCTAGCCGCCGGGTTAGCGGCCCACGCGACCTTAATTTTGTACGACGGGTCGCCTTTCTACCCCGACGGGCAACGGCTTTTTGACTTAGTAGACGCCCACCAAATCACCTTGCTCGGGGTATCGGCCAAGTTCATTGACTCAGTAAACAGCGCCGAGTTGCGGCCTATTACTACCCACCGTTTGGAATCTTTGCGCACCGTTTGCTCCACCGGCAGCCCACTTTCTGCCGAAGGGTTCCGCCACGTTTATACCGACTGGAAACCCGACCTGCATGTGGCCTCTATTTCGGGCGGCACCGACCTTTGCGGCTGTCTGGTCGGCGGCAACCCCGCGGCCCCGGTGTTCGCTGGGCAAATCCAAGGAGCAGTATTAGGCCAAGACATGGCCGTGGTCGACCAAGAAGGCCACAGCGTGGCTCCCGGACAGCAAGGCGAACTGGTCTGCCGGTCGCCGTTTCCCACCATGCCACTGGGGTTTTGGGACGACCCGGAAAACCTGCGTTACCACGAAACCTATTTCGCCCGTTTCCCGGGGTACTGGCACCAGGGAGACTTCGCCGAACAAACCCCTCAAGGCGGGTTCATTATTCACGGCCGCTCCGACGCCACCTTGAACCCCGGCGGGGTACGCATGGGCACCGCAGAGATCTACCGCATCGTAGAGGCCTTCACCGAAGTGACCGAAAGCCTGGTCATCGGCCAGCAATGGGAAGGCGATGTACGGGTAGTGCTCTTTGTGGTCACCGCCAACCAGGCAACCTTGGACGACGACCTGATTCAACGGCTTCGGACAGCGGTACGCACCGGAGCCTCCCCCCGTCACGTACCCGCCGTGGTCATTGCAGTACCCGACCTACCTCACACTCGGTCAGGCAAACTGGTCGAACTGGCAGTACGCAACGTGGTCGAAAATCGGCCCGTAACCAACGCCCAAGCACTCGCCAACCCCGAAGCCCTCGCCCACTTCCAAAACCTCCCCGCCCTTCAACCCCACCCCCCTAGGGTCTGACCCCAGGTAAGCAGGTCAAGGCCGTCTGCACGCTCTCAAAACCCAACCTAAAAGACTCGTCGCGTTCCAAACTAAGGCGAGCTCGGCGCCGAATGTCTTTTACCGTCGGAGCGTTCGCCACCCCATAACGCTCAGCAACCTGCCGGTCCCTTAGCCCAGACATTTCATGAGCATTTAAAAAGAGTAAAGCCCGGTCGTTATTTCTTACCCCATTAGTTGAGTGGAAAAAATTATCGTACTGGCCGCCGGTTGCCACCAGAACTGCCGCCTCGACAAGTTCAATAGGAACCAGATTTTTTTCGCGCGAAAACTCGTAACTTTCGTCAAGGTCCTCGCCTGTTTGATCTATAAACGTTGAATATTGCTCGCCACCGGAATGAACCATCCCTAAAACCATTTGATTATCTAACCAAGATGGAGTTTGGGCCTCTCCTAAATAGGCGGCATGGCTTGACCACTCAAAACCGTTTAAAGACGGGACAAAACCATGAGCCAACGGATTTTTATGCACATAACGAACGGCATTTAGCAAGTAGGCGTCGGTGTCAATAAGTTTGGACTGAAACCGGCCACGAAATGGCGAACCATCAAAACCATGGTTTGTATTAAAACGTTGAGAATAGATGCTGGCGAACCACTTAACGCCCACAGACAAGTTCCCCAAAGGGCACCTCAACACTAGGTGATAGTGATTACCCATAAGACAATAGGCAAGGGTGTCAATGCCATGCTTTTTAGACAAGCCAGCCAACAAACCCAAAAAAAGCAGCCGATCCTCGCGATCCCAAAAAACATTCTCCCGGGATGCTCCGCGATTAACCACATGATGGATGAATCCTGCTGCATCATGTCGAAATCTCCGGGCCATGCCGTCAACTTACGCCAGGGGTGTGACAGCCCTAATTAGCCAACCTGCTTACCTGGGGTCAGACCCGAGGTAAGCAGGTTAAGTGAGAGGCGATAGTAACCAGTGTGGTTATTTTTGGTAATCGGAGAGGGGGACTTTAGCTACCTGAAGGTGCGCAAGTTCGTTCATAGAAACCACGCTGCGCTGACCCGACGAAGCAGCCATCACCCGATTCACCGAGGTGTAATGCGCCTCAAAAAACATGGGCTCAGAGATACCCAACAAATGCGCCAAATAAGCCGCCACCACCCCACCATGGCAACCCACCACCACACGGCCACCCGGATGAGCCGCAATAATCGCCTCCATGCCCGCCACCACCTGCGCCTGAAAAACCTCCGGATCCGGAATACCAGCCGCCAACATCTCTGCCCAAGCCGGCGTGCCCTTCAACTCCTCAATAGGGATGTACTCATTTTCCCCCACGTCATACTCAATAACCCGCGGCTCAATGATCACTTCTAAACCCAAACGTTGCGCCAACGGAGCCACCGTGCCCTGCGCCCGCAACTTCGGACTGGCATAAACCGCCGCAATAGGAGTTGCCGCCGGACCACCAACCAACCAGTCGGCCAAAGCCTCCGCCTGACGCTCCCCCAACACCGACAACGCCGGGTCAGCCTCCAAACCAGAAGCCGAATTATCTACTCGAAGCGGCAAACCATGACGCACCAACAAAAGTTCCATAGTCGCCAACGCTAGTCGCCCCGAACTACCGGACTAACATCCGCAGCATGAAAATAGACAGCGGAATCAACATAAATAACCCCGGCGACCTCCAAGACATCGCCCGCGACGCCCAAGCCATCGAGGCCTCCGGCTACGCCGGCGCATGGACCGCCGAAGTAGCCCACGACCCCTTCCTCCCCCACACCATCGCCGCCGAACACACCGAACGCATCGAACTCGGCACCTCCATCGCCGTCGGTTTTGCCCGCAACCCCATGCTGCTAGCCAACCTTGGCCACGACCTTCAGCGCTACAGTCAAGGACGCTTCATCCTGGGCCTCGGCACCCAAATAAAACCTCACATCACCAAACGCTTCTCCATGGAATGGTCCCGACCCGCCGCCCGCATGCGCGAAATGGTTTTAGCTATCCGAGCCATATGGGAAAGTTGGGACAACAACACCCCCCTAAAATTTCGCGGCGAATTCTACCAACACACCCTCATGACCCCCTTCTTTGATCCCGGCCCCAACCCCTACGGGTCGCCCAAAATATTTATTTCCGCCGTAGGACCCCTCATGACCGAAGTAGCAGGCGAAGTCTGCGACGGCATCATCTGCCACTCCTTCACCACCGAGGCCTACCTCCGACAAGTCACCCTCCCCGCCCTACAACGCGGCCTCGACACCGCCGGCCGCAGCCTCGCCGACTTTGAAATATCGGGCCCCGGGTTCGTCGTCACCGGCCGAAACGAAGAAGAAATAAACAAATCCGCCACAGGCGTTCGCCGACAAATCGCTTTCTACGCCTCCACCCCGGCTTATCGGCCCGTACTCGAAATGCACGGATGGGGCGACCTGCAAAGCGAACTCAACACCATGACCAAACGCGGCCAATGGGCAGAGATGGGGGCACTCATTGACGACGAAATGCTCGACACCTTTGCCATCGTCGGCGAACCCCACCAAATAGCCGACAAAATAAACGCCCGCTGGGGCGACTGCGTTGACCGCATGTCCTTTTACCAAGCCGGCAGTTTTCAAGACCACGAATTTTGGGCACCCATCTTGGACGACCTCACCAACTAACCACCCCGGCCCGCCAAAAGGTGCGGTACCGTAAAGACTATGAGCGATGCCCCCTTTGACTACGCCGACCTCTTACCCCTCGACGTAGACCCCTACGACACCACCAACTTTCGTCAACTCACCACCGACGGGGTGCGTCAAGTAACCGGCCCCAACGGGCGCACTTTCCTCGAAGTAGACGACGAAGCCATACGATTCCTCACCGCCACCGCCATGCGCGACATGGCCCACCTGCTGCGCCCTGCCCACCTGGCCCAAGTAGCGGCCATCCTCGCCGACCCCGAAGCCTCCACCAACGATCGATTCGTCGCCACCGAACTCCTCCAAAATGCCTGCATCGCCGCCGGCGGAGTGCTCCCCTCTTGCCAAGACACCGGTACAGCCATTGTCTCTGCCAAAAAAGGCCAACAAATACTCACCACCGGCGACGACAAAAAAGCCATCTCCCACGGGGTCTACGACACCTACCAAACCTCCAACTTGCGCTACTCCCAGTTGGCCCCCCTCGACATGTTCACCGAACGCAACACCAGTAACAATCTGCCCGCCCAAATAGAAATAGAAGCAGTCCCCGGCGAGGCCTACAAGTTTCTTTTCATCGCCAAAGGCGGCGGCTCCGCCAACAAAAGCTTTCTCTACCAAGAAACCAAAGCGCTCCTCAACCCCGAAAACCTAGAAAAGTTTTTAGATGAAAAACTCAAAAGCCTCGGCACCTCTGCCTGCCCGCCCTACCACCTGGCCGTAGTAATCGGCGGCACCTCAGCCGAACACACCCTAAAAACCGCCAAATACGCTTCCACCCATTACCTCGACCACCTGCCCACCCAAGGCAGCGAAAGCGGGCACGCCTTCCGCGACCTGGACTGGGAAGAACGCATATTAGAAATGACCCACAACTTCGGCATCGGTGCCCAATTCGGCGGCAAATACTTCTGCCACGACGTACGGGTAGTTCGCCTACCCCGCCACGGCGCCTCCAACCCGGTAGCCATCGCCGTGTCATGCTCCGCCGACCGCCAAGTGCTGGGCAAAATCACCGCCCAAGGCGTCTTTCTTGAACAACTCGAAGAAAACCCCGCCCACTACCTGCCCGAAGTAACCGAACAAGACCTGACCAGTCAAGTAGTGGCCATCAACCTTGACCAACCAATGGAAGACATTCGAGCCGAACTCTCCCGCCACCCCGTAACCACCCGGCTCGCCCTAACCGGCACTTTGGTCGTGGCCCGCGACATCGCCCACGCCAAAATTTCTGAACTCCTCGAAGACGGCCAACCCATGCCCGACTACCTAAAAAACCATCCCGTGTATTACGCCGGCCCCGCCAAAACCCCCGCAGGATACGCCTCAGGCTCCTTTGGCCCCACCACCGCCGGACGCATGGACGCCTACGTAGAACGCTTTCAAGCCGCCGGAGGCAGCCTGGTCATGTTGGCCAAAGGCAACCGCTCAGCCCAAGTAACCGAAGCCTGCGCCCGCTACGGCGGTTTCTACCTCGGCTCTATCGGTGGCCCCGCCGCCCGCCTCGCCAAAGACTGCATCAAAAAAGTAGAAGTCCTGGAATACCCAGAATTAGGCATGGAAGCCGTTTGGCGCATCGAAGTAGAAGACTTTCCGGCCTTCATCGTGGTTGATGACAAAGGTGGCGACTTCTACAACGAAGTCACCACCGCCGTCACCCTTCGCTAACCCTGACGAACCTCAACCACCCCACCGGGCGGCGGCACCAGGAGCACTCGTTCCGGGGCACCATCAGCCGCCAACAAGAGGTCAGCCAACCGCCCAGCCTCTGCTCGCCGCTCCTCGGTCATCTTGGTCAAAGCCACCACAAACCGGGCCTCAGGTGGCAAACATTTTCGCCCCCCAAAAGCATCGGTGGCTAAAACTGCCAGCAACTCTGGCGTTACCGTTGCCTCTTGGCTTACCCCCAACAAGGCAGCCGTCACCTCTGGGCGATGCGCCGCCTCCGCCAAAGATTTACCCAAGGCATCCAGGCCCATGCTGAGCACCACCACTGTGGCGGCCTGAGGGATCACCGGTTCGTGAACGGCCGGTGCCTTTACCGGATGCCGACGTGCACCATCCGCCTCTACCAACATCCATCCGGCCCGTTCGGCAAAGCGAGCATCAATGTCTTCAGGAGTGCGCCCCACCACTCGGTGGCCTTGCACCTCGCCCACCCAACGCAACACCAAATCATTAGGCAACTGCTCTGACCCCTCCACCGTAAACAAACCACCGGTCTCTTCCGCTCCCATCTTGGTAGTGGTAGTCACCACCGCCGGACGCCCCGCCGCTACCGCCTCTTTAGCCAAAGCAAACACCAAGGTGGTCTTACCCCCGCCACCTACGACACAGACCATTTCATACTCGCCGAGTGCCAAAGCTTGCGTAAAAATTCCTGCCATAAAAAGATTCTGCCCTATTTACCTGACAAATGCTTTTTAATGCGCGAAGATGAAAGTGCAAGCACACAACCAACTACTTCAAGCGGGAGAGTCACTTGGTCAAGCCACATGCCATCAGCGAAGTTGAACTTCGAGTCACCGGAAGAGTTTCTTCCCAAGACCGAGAACTTGCCCTGAATAAGATTCGAGCCCTTTGCGAGTTGGGCCACGAACCGGTCTTAGACGCCGTGGTAAAACTAAAAGTCCGTCCCAAGGCCACACTGGAACTTCCCTCCATTGCCGAAGCCTCGCTCAACCTCAATGGCGACCTGGTGCGAGCCCACGCCGCCGGCCAAACCATCGGTGAAGCCATCGACCTGCTCGATGACAAACTTGGGCGACGCCTTCGCCGCCGCCGCAAGCGTTTCGAAGACCGCCGCCACGACGCTGAACCAGAAAACCGAGGCCACACCCCGGGGTACGTTGAGCGTCCCCACGACGAACGAGACGTAGTGCGCCACAAAACTTTAGCCATGCGCCCGGTCAGCCTTGAAGAAGCAGCCGACGAAATGGACCAGTTGGACCACGACTTCTACCTCTATCTCGATGTGGATCACGACATTGACCGGGTCATCTACCGCAACGGCGACGGTGAACTCCATGTCGCACCTGCCGTAGACGGCGAGAACCTCCCCGGAGACACCCGGCCCTCCATCTACTCTGGCCCGCTGGTCTTAAACCACCTGCCGCTGCTAGACGCCGAACGTCTTCTCGACCACGGAAACGAACCCTTCGTCTTCTTTGCCGAAACAGCCAAAGGAAGAAGCCAAGTACTTTACCGACGCTTCGACGGGCACTACGGGCTCATAACCCCAGCAGTTTAAGCAAGGTTACCCCGCCGCACCGGCACCACAATGGGGCCCGATGGGTCATCAATAACCCGTACCTGGGCTCCATAAAAACGCCCCACGTTTTCATTAGTCAAAACCTCTGTGGCAGAACCAGCAGCCACCACCTGGCCCGCATCAAGCATGACCAGTTGGTCGGCGTACTGGCCAGCCAACGTCAAATCATGCATGGTGGCCAACACCGTTAACCCACGTTCGGCACGCAGGCGATCAACCAAATCCAGCATCTCTTGCTGATGGCCAATATCTAGCGCCGTAGTCGGCTCATCTAGCAACAGCACCGGCGACCCTTGAGCCAAAGCCCGAGCCACCACCACCCGTTGACGCTCCCCGCCCGACAGAGTCTCTACCACTCGACCCGCCAAAGGGCCCGCATCGAGATCTTCTAACGCTGAGGTAGCGAAAACAATGTCCGCTTCTTTCTCTGCTTCAAAAAACCCTAAATGCGCAGTGCGACCCAACAACACATAGTCAAGAGCCAGCATGCCTGACGGGATTACCGGCTCTTGCGGCACCAGCGCCACCCGGCGAGCCAAAACCCGGCGAGCCAAAGAGTCAACCGATTCTCCCAGCACCTCTACTTTGCCCGAAGCCGACACCAAACCGCCAACGGCTCGCAACAACGTGCTTTTTCCCGCCCCGTTTGGCCCCACCACCGTAACCCACCCGCCAGCGGGGACCTCTAGGTCAACACCATCGAGCACCGGAACCCCCGAATACGAGACACGCAGCCCACGGCAAACGACAGCAGTCATCGAGTCCCCCGAGTGGAACGCAAAATCAAAACAAAGAATGGCGCCCCAAGAAAAGCCGTAACCACCCCGATGGGGATTTCCGCCGGCTGCAAAGCCAATCGAGCCACCAAATCAGCAGCCACCATAAAAGCCCCACCGAACAACACCGTCAACGGCAAAATCACTCGGTAACTCGAACCGAACAACAAGCGAATGGTGTGCGGGACAATGATGCCCACAAAACCAATCAACCCGCTAACCGACACCACGGCCGCCGTACCCAACGAAGCAGCCAACACAGTAACCAAACGCACCCGTCGCACATCAAGGCCCAACGAACCCGCTTCCTCATCGCCCACCCCCAAAGCATCCATGCGGCGGCGAACCAACAAAATGACCGTCAAGCAGACCACCACATACGGAGTAATGAGCAAAACCTCGTTCCAACCCGCCGTACGCAATTGACCTAAAACAAAAAAGTACACCTGACGAATAGTCTCTGAGTTTCTTTGCTGCACAAAGGTCTGTACCGCCGTGAAAAAACTGGCCACCGCCACCCCTGCCAACACCAAACTGGTTACCGGGTCGAGCCGGCCACCAGCAGAACCAACCAAATAAGTCAACGCCACCGCCGTCAATGCGCCCGCAAACGCCATCATGGGAACTGCATCGAATACCCCGATGCCATCACCTAACCCCGCCACAATGGCCGTAGTAGCCCCGAACCCGGCACCGGCCGCCACCCCCAACAGATAAGGGTCAGCCAACGGGTTACGAAACACTCCCTGGTAAGCGCCACCCGCCGTGCCCAACATGGCTCCCACCATCAAACCCAAAACCACTCGGGGCAAACGAATCTCCCAAATAATAGCTTTTTGCCGCACCCCTAACCCAGAATCCACATCCACTAATGGCAAGCCATCAAAGAGTTCTCGCAGTACCTCGCCCACCCCTAAAGAAGCGGGGCCCATGACCAAACCAGCCAACGAAGCAGCGACCACCGCCGCCACCCCGGTAGCCACCCACCACGATCGGAGCCCCGCCGGCTGCCGCCGGTGCATTGCCTCGGAACTCCGATCTTGGTTGGTCACAAATTTTCTACTCAGCAGTCAAGCCTTCTAAGGCCGAAGCCACCCCGGCCAAAAAGTCCACCACTCGCGGACCCCAACGACCAGCAGTTTCATCAAGGTCAATCACCTGACCGTTGATTACGGCCGACAATGAACCCCACGCCGGGCGAGCGGCCAGAGTTTCCAGCGACTCCCCCCACTGCGCATCATTAAGAAAAATGACGTCGGGGTCGGCGTCAAGAATGTATTCCGGCGAAAGCTGCGGATATCCCCAACCCTCTTCGTCAGCCAGGTCAGCAATGTTCTCTAGCCCCAACAAAGCATAAAGTTGCCCCACGAAAGTCACCGACGTAGCGGTATACAGCGTGCTGTCAATCTCATGGAAGTAAGTAAGGCCAGCACCAACTTGGCTTTCTGCCAAAGCAAGCAAACCAACTTTTATCTCTGTATTGACAGCCGTTGCTTCATCAACATGGCCGGTCAGATCACCCAACTCAACGATCTGAACGTAGGTGTCTTCAAGGGAGTAAGCCGCACTCTGGCTAAGCACCGTAATACCTAAAGCCTCTAAGCCCGAAACCAAGTCACCTGGGTCATAAGAAATGATCACCAAGTCTGGGTTGTATTCAGCAATGGCTTCTACGTTCGGGGTGAAACCCGACAAATCGCTCATTGGCGCATCGGCTGGGTAAGTGGATTGGTCATCTACGGCGACCACTTGGTCACCGGCGCCGATGGCAAACAAGATTTCAGTAGCAGTGGGCGACAACGAAATTATGGCCACAGGAAACTCCGGAGCCGGAACCTCCGTAGTGGTCGGGGCGGCCGTAGTGGTCACCCCAGAAACTGATAAACCAGAAATACCTTCAGATGACCCACAAGCCGCTCCAAAAAATATCAAGGCAGCCAAAACGGCCGAGTGCCGGACAAGCCGACGAGACTCAACAATTTTCATAATTATCTCCTGTCTGTCGAGGTACGGCGCAGACAGGAAACCTGCCGACGACCACTCTTCCTCGAGAGTTGATGTCGATACCCGGTGGCCGGTCGGCCTGGCTCATTCGGAAAAACCGAACATACAGTTGCGGGACAGCGCCGGAATCTCACCGGCTTCGCCTCGCCACAAGGTGGGGTCAGACTATCGCCCTCACCACGAAAACGCTGCTACTCCCAAGCCAAGGCTTGGCGAGATACCTCGGCAAACTCTGGGCGGCTAATCAACAACCCCGCTACCACCGGGCGCCTCTTATTAAAATGCAGGGGTTGTCCATCTACTCCAGAAACTGACAAACCCGCAGCTTGCGCCACCGCCGCCGGTGCACAAGCATCCCACTCGTAAAGGCCACTGGGGTGCACATAAACATCTACCAGACCCGAAACCACCGCCATGGCCTTATACCCCGCCGAACCGCACGCCCGTACCACTCCGCCAATGGCTCGGGCTACCTCTTCGGCTTCGCCCCACTGGCTGCGGCTGGTGATCACCACGGGCTGTTGACGAAGCGAAGGCCTCCCTAACGGGCTCTGGTTCGTACCAAAAACCTGGTTATCTACCGGCAACGAGACCGCGGCAGCCGTTGATGTGCCCCCCACCACCAAAGCCACATGTACTGCCCATTCGCTGCTCCCCGGGCGGCCATAATCATGGGTCCCATCCAACGGATCAATAATCCAGGTGCGTTCCGCCCCTAAACGCAACCCATCATCGGCTCCCTCTTCAGAGAGAACCGCATCACCCGGGCACAAAGCAGAAAGCCGCTCTATTAAAAACTCGTGAGCCACCCGATCGCCAAGCGCTTGCACCTCACGGCCCGACCGGCCCGCAGTTTGCGCCTCCTCGCGGGTTTTCACCAACAATTCGCCAGTTTCTCGAGCCAGCAACCCGGCAACTTCGTGATCATCCATGGGAAAGCGACCCTAGCGGTCCCCGCGCCCCGCTAGCGTGTTGACCAACAACACTTGAGGAACTTTTAATGGCACATGGACGTATAACTGGCTGGGCCAGCAACCTTCCCGAACAGGTGCTAACCAATGACGAACTGTCGAGCATGGTAGATACCTCTGATGAATGGATCACCGCCCGTACCGGCATCAAGACACGCCATATCGGGGGCAAGGTCACCGAAATGTCAACAATCGCCGCCGAAGCCGCTATGGCCATGGCTGGCGTCACCGCTGACCAGATAGACCTCCTGGTACTCGCCACCACCAGCCCCGACCAACAAATGCCGGCCAGTGCTTCGGTAATCCAAGACAACCTCGGCTTGACCTGTGGTGCTTTCGACCTCAACGCCGCCTGCTCAGGTTTTGTCTACGGTTTAGTAACCGCTATGCAGTTCATCGAAGGTGGGCTCGAACACGTGTTGCTTATCGGCAGCGACGCTTTAAGCCCTATGGTCAACTGGGAAGACCGTGGTACCTGCATCCTTTTTGGTGATGGGGCCGGGGCCATAGTGCTTGAGCGCAGCGCCGACCAACCCTCCCTGCTGGGGTGGGACTTAATGTCTAACGGCGATGCCGCCGACCTGTTGTACTGCGATCACGGCGGCAAAATCATCATGCTGGGCAAAGAAGTTTTCCGTAAAGCAGTTTTAGCCATGGAAAGCGCCTCGCTAAACGCCATGCAACGGGCCGGGGTCAGCGCCGAAGATATCTCGCTGGTCGTCCCCCACCAAGCCAACGTACGCATCATCGAAACAGCCCTAAAAAGACTCGGCATCCCTTTTGAAAAAGCAGCCATGGTGTTAGAACACACCGGCAACACTTCTGCCGCCTCTATCCCTCTTGCCCTGGTCGATGCCTTAGACCACAGCCAGATAAACCCCGGAGATCTCATCCTGATGGTGGGCTTCGGCGCTGGCATGTCTTCAGCCGCCGCCGTAGTGCGGTGGGACCCACCCCAGAACTAACCTTTCCCATGTTGACCGCTACGGGGTTATCCCGCTCCTTTGGGCCCCGCACCCTGTTCACCGATGCTTCCCTGCAACTCGGCCCGGGGCGTCGTACCGCCCTAATCGGCGGAAACGGCACCGGCAAAACCACTTTGTTAGAAGTTTTAGTGGGCCTTCAAGCCCCCGACCACGGCAAGGTACATCGCCCCAAAGATCTGCGCATCGGGTACCTCCCTCAAGAACTTCCCGTAGAAACCGGGCGCTCAGTTTTTCAACAAGTCATGTTGGGAGCCGAACAAGTCACCCACCTCGCTGGCGAAATCGAACGCCTTGGCCAACTCCTAGCCACCACTTCAGGCGAAGAACAAACTCGAGCCCTTGATGCTTTCGGCGAAGCTCAATCCCGGTTTGAACAACTCGGCGGATACGCCGTAGAAGCCGATGCTCACCGCATACTCTCCGGCCTTGGGTTTGACCCCGGCGACCACGACCGCCCCATGGACGAAATGTCCGGCGGTTGGCGCATGCGGGTGGCTTTAGCCCGCTTACTACTTTCTGCCCCCGACCTGTTGGTCATGGACGAACCCACCAACCACTTAGACATTGACTCGGTTTCGTGGCTCGAGCAACACCTCGCCGACTGGCACAGCGGCTTATTGTTCGTTAGCCACGACCGAGACTTCATCGACGTAGTCGCTAACCGGATAATCGAACTAGCTGGCGGGCGCGTCACCGAATATGTCGGCGGGTTCGCCGATTTTGTTTTAGCCCGCGAAGAACTACTCATCGCTCAACGAGCGGCCGCCGCACAACAATCGAAAAAAATTGCGCAAACAGAACGCTTCATTGAACGCTTTCGCTACAAAGCCACCAAAGCCCGGCAGGTACAAAGCCGCGTCAAATCCCTCGACAAACTCGACCGCTTAGTCGTAGACGAACCCGAAGCCGCCGCCACCCGTTTTGGCTTTCCCGCTCCCCGCCGTTCCTCACGCTTAGTAACCCAACTCAAAGACGTCACCGCTGGCTACGACGACGACATCATTCTCCGCGACGTCAGTTTTTCTGTTGAACGAGGCCACACCGTGGCTTTAGTAGGGCCCAACGGCGCCGGAAAAACCACGTTGGTCAAACTCATCACCAAAAAACTCGCCCCCTTAGAGGGCGAAGTAACCATCGGCACCAACGTAGATATCTCCAGTTTTGATCAACTCCAAGCCGAAGTACTCGACCCTCGCCGCACGGTCATTGAAGAGTTCAAAACCATCCCCACCGTAGACGCCGACGGGCGCAACCCCCGTACCTATCTGGCTTCCTTTGGCTTTCGCGGCGACGCCGTAGACCGTCGAGTAGGTGACCTTTCGGGGGGAGAACAAACCCGCTTAGCTCTCGCGAAAGTATTGGCCGTACCCGTCAACTTGCTTATTTTAGATGAGCCCACCAACCACCTTGATCTCCCCAGTTGCGACGTGCTCGAAGACGCCCTCCATGCTTACCCAGGCAGCGTGGTACTCATTACTCACGACCGGCACCTCATCCGTTCGGTAGCCGACTCACTGGTTGAAATCCGCGACGGCCACGCCACCTGGCACGAAGGAGTACCCGAACGAGTGCTTTACCCCGCCCAAAGCGCCACCCTTTCCAGCGACCCAAAAGCCCGTCAAGCAGCGCAAAAATCCAAAACCAAAGAACCCAAAAAAAACCACCAAAAAAACCCAGCCACCAAACTTCAGCGCCGGCTTAAACGAGCCGAACAAGACTGGGAAACCGCCGAAGCCCACGTGTTAACCACCCAAGAAGTTTTGGCCGACCCCGACCTCTACCAAGACCCCGAAAAAGCCGCCGCCTCCGTAGCCGACCACGACACCGCAAAAGACGAAGCAGCCCGCCTTATGGCCGAGTGGGAACGACTCAGCACAGAATTAGCCAACCTCTGACCCTTAGACACCCGTTGCTGGCGGCTACCGTCAAGCTATGCGCATTTTGGTAACCAACGACGACGGCATTGACTCTTTAGGCCTCCACGAACTGGCCCGATCGCTCACTGACCTTGGTGAAGTAACCGTGGTCGCCCCCGATCAAGAGTACTCCGGAGCCGGAGCCGCCCTCGGAGCAGTACACCTCATCCGCCCCGAAGTACATGAAGCACAGGTAGCAGGCATCGATACTTCATGGTCGGTCAGTGGCCCACCGGGGCTTTGCATTATTTATGCCCGCTTGGGGCTCTTCGGTGACCCCTTTGACCTGGTGGTGGCGGGCATAAACCCCGGCACCAACGTAGGGCGCTCGGTCTACCATTCGGGCACCGTGGGAGCGGCCCTCACCGCCCGAAACGGGGGCATCACCGGTATTGCCATAAGCCAAGCGGTAACCGACTGGGGTGTAGAAGGCCAAGCAGCCAGCGACGTACTTGACCAACAAATTTGGTCATCGGCCGCCGAGGTGGCTCGCACCGTCACCGCCGGCGTGATCGCCAACCCACCAGACAAAGCCTCGGTACTCAACGTCAACGTGCCCAACTTGCCCGTTGAAGAAATGGCCGGTTGGCGCCACACCACCGTTGGTTTTGTACCCATGCGGGCGCTGGCCCAAGCCACCATGGTCCCCAAACCCGGTCATGCTGGCAGTTACGGCGTCGATATGAACTGGGGCGAACCCACCCCCCTGCCCCCCGAAACCGACGGTGGCGCTGTAATGAACGGGTACGTGAGCCTGACCTGGTTGGGGGCTATCCCCACCGAGCCACCACCGCCGGATGACCCTGCCGCCGCCGCTCTTAAACAACTTTTTTCTTAGCTTTGCCAAATACCACCAACCCAGACCAACCCGTTTGGTACGTGGCCTATGGATCCAACCTGTGCGCCGAACGCATGTTGGCCTACCTGCGCGGGGCCGAACAAGACGCACTTTGGGGCTTCCAACGTGGCGCCGCCAACCCCACCCCACCCAGCGCCGACCAAAGAATCGCCGTGCCCCACCCGGTGCGCTTCGGCGGAGATAGTCAACGCTGGGGCGGCGGGGTGGCTTGGTGTCCGCATCAATCCTTAGCCCCACAAGACCTCCCGCCCATAGGGCGGGCTTGGCGCATTACCCGTGGACAGTTGGCCGATGTGGTGGCTCAAGAAAACCAGCAAGAAACCAGCGACGTTTTCCTGCCTGATGACTTTCCCCCGGCTGGCCAAGCCGTCTCCACCTTAGAAGGGTGGATAGACCTGCTAATTAGCCTTGAGGACCTCAACGGAATATCGGCAGTAACCCTCGGGTCAACCAACCCGCCGGATCCTGGGCCACCCGGACCGGCCTATCGAGCAGTATTGGCCACCGGAATGAGCGAAATGGGCTGCACCCCCGCTGAAATCAACCAGCATCTCAATGCTTTAGATCAAACCCCAAGGTGAAATCTGTCGCCAGAGAAGGCACACTGTTTACATGAACATTGTGATCATCCATCAAAGCCGCACCGGCAACACTAAACGAGCCGCCGAACTCCTCGGGGGCGCCGCCGAAGCCACCGGAGCCACCGTGGCCGTGCGACCGGTAACCAACATTGATCTCACTGAGTTAGCCGCCGCTGACCTCGTATTTGTTGGCACCTGGGTAGATGGATTAATACTTTTTGGTCACCGCCCGGGAGAACCCAGCAAAGTACAAAGCATCCCGAAACTCTGGAACAAAAAAGTTGCCGCATTTATGACCCACGCCGTCAACCCCGGCAAAGCCGCCGACAAACTCTCTACATTGCTCGAAGAACACGGCGCAGACGTCATTGCTGCTCGGTCCATGAACCGGCGCAATCTAGAAACCGAAGCGCCCGCCTTTGTCGCCGACGTTCTCGCTGCTTTAAACGCTTAAACGGTTTCGGCGCATCACCGCCACCGTGTCGACGGCGAACAAAAGCACCGCCACCCACACCACGAGGTAGCCCACCAGTTGCCCACCGTTTATGGTTTCGCCGTAAACCAGTACCCCCAACAGCAACTGCAGGGTGGGGGCAAAATACTGCATCATGCCTAACGTTCCTAAGGTCACTCTTTTCGCAGCCCCGGAAAAAAGCAACAGCGGGGCTGCCGTAAACGCTGCCGTGGCCATCAACAAAACACTGTCGCCCGGCACAGAAACTCCCATCACCCCGTGACCGGTTGCGGCACGCCACACCAAAAAACCCAAGGCCGGCACAGCCATAAACATGGTCTCGAGGGTCAAGGTGTCGAGGGCAGGGCGGCCCACTGTTTTTTTCACTAACCCATAAAAAGCAAAAGTGAAAGCTAAAGACAACGACACCACCGGCACAGCCCCCACTGCTACCGCCAGCCAAAGCACGCCGGCAAAAGCAACGCCAATAGAAACTTTTTGCAGCCGGCGGAAAGTCTCACCCAAAAACACTGCGCCCAACAACACGTTGACCAATGGGTTCATGAAGTAACCCAAACTGGCTTCCACCACCCGATCATCGGCTATCGCCCATACAAAAATCAGCCAGTTGCTAGACAGCAAAGCAGCGGCCGCCAACTGCAACCGCCGCTGGCGGCCGTCACCCAGCATCTGGCGAAAATCACCCCAAGAGCGGCGGACCGCTTGAACAACCGCCAGCAAAAGAAACGTCCACACCATGCGATGGCCGGTCACATCCACCGAAGACAGATGAGAAAGTTGCTTCCAAAAAACCGGAACCAACCCCCAAAAAAGGTAGGCCGTCATGCCCATTGCGATACCACGGTTCATCGAGGAGCCGCCTCAATAGGGCGAGAAACCACCATGGTTAAGGCCGCCAAAACCAACCCCATACCGGCCGCTTGCCAACCGCCGATACTTTCACCCACCAAAACCCAGGCATACAACGGGGCTACCACGGTAAAAAGCAAATTAATCAAACTAATCGCCACCAGCGTGACCTGACCGTGGGCGTAGTTAGTCAACCAATGACCGGTCCCCGGGATAGCAGCCATTAAAAGCACCGGCCCCCATTCGGCGCCCGAGGGGGGCGCCAAGTTTTGGCCCATCAACAAAGCAAACGGTATAACCACCAGCACCGCCGTCAGGGTCAAGCCAAGTTGGTAGGTCATGGAGTCCAATACTTGGCGAGCCTTTTTTGAGACCACAAAGTAGGCGCTAAACAAAAGCATGCCCGCGAGGGCCAAGAGGTTTCCTGTTCGACTAGCCACCCCATCGCCACTGGAGGCAACCATAGAGAGGGCCACCCCACCCATAGCAACCAACGACCAAAGATAAATCGAACGACGCGGTCGTTCTCCAAAAAATGGCCCGGCAATCCCAATCAATACCACCGGTTGCAGCGCACCGATCATGACCGCATTAGCAGCACTGGTACGACGCATACTCAAAACAAAAAATACTAAGTTGACGCCAAACACTAAGCCACCAAGTAGCGAACGGCGCCAGGCTTCCCAACTAAAGTGTTTCCCGCTGAATCGCAAGGCAACGGCGTAGCCCAAAGCCGCCGCCGCCAAACGCCAAAAAATAAAAGTCATTTCGGGTAAATCCGAAATCTTTACGATGCTCGGACCCGTGGCCAACATCAATACCGAGAGCACGGCCGCCGACCGCCCGATCGTTACCTTCCGTTCCATCCCCCCACCCTGCCACGAAGAACCTCGCACCTGACTACCCGCCGAGAGAAACCTTGGACCTAAGATCTCTCTATGTCATCTCTGCGCATCGGCCTTCTTCGCAACGACGAGTTTGATGGAGCGCTGTACCAAAACTTTGGTGGTTACCAAGAACTCTTCACCGCATTATTAACCACAGAAAACTTTGTGCCAGAGATCACTGTTTACGATATGACGGCCGGACAACTCCCCGCTAGCCCTGACCAGCAACAAGGGTGGATCATCGGCGGGTCTCGTTCTTCAATCACCGAACCAGAGCCCTGGATGGCCGGCCTCTTTCGCTTCATTGAAAACCTAAACGCAGCACAAGCACCAACCGTCGGGGTGTGCTTCGGCCATCAAGCCATAGCCCACGCCCTCGGTGGTCAAGTAAGCCGTCGTGCCCATTGGGGCGTCGGCCTGCTCCCCGCCGAAATAAAAGCCACCGAATGGTGGATGGACCCTCTTCACGAGGCACCAATCATTTCTTTTTGCCACACCGACGAAGTAACTCAACTTCCTACAGGCGGCAGAACAATCGCTGAGGCTGACCACAGTCCGTTTGCCATGATGGCCATAGACAATCATTTTCTGAGTATGCAGCCCCACCCAGAATTCTCCGCTGGTTTCACCCACCAGCTCCATGAAGAATGGGGCCACCTTTTCGATGAAACTACCCGGGTTCAAGCGGCTAAGTCGTTGGCGAAAAACTCCGACCGGTCAGTCATCGGGTCGTGGATACGAACCTTTTTGACCCGATCAGCTTGAACGATTAACTTCCTGAGCCGCATCTTGCACTCGTTGCAAACTAAACGTTAAGGCCTCGGTCCAAGCCGCCAACGCACTGCGTGGCGCTTTCGGATCAGGCGGGTCCAAGGGGGCACCAACTACTACCCGCACCCGTTTTGGGCGAGGAAAACGCGAACCCGAAGGCATGGCTTCTTCAGTGCCGGCAATGCCTACTGGCACTACTTGAGCACCAGACTTAGCAGCCAAGTAAGCCGTGCCGTCAAAAAGTTCAGCAATTTGGCTGCCCTGGTGACGGGTGCCTTCGGGGAACACCAACACCATGTTGTCTTCTTTTAAAAGTTCCCGCGCTACCCGCATAGATTCTCGATCAGCACCGCCACGCCGCACCGGGAAAGCCCCCAAGGAAGCCAAGGCCCAACCCAAGGGGCGAATTTTAAAAAGGCTCTCTTTCGCTAAGGCACGAATCGGCCGTTTGGTCAGAGGCGACATCAACAACGAGTCAAGGTTCGAGCGATGCACCGGGGCCAAAATAACCGGCCCTCCCACGGGAATATTTTGTTGGCCCGAAGCTTTAACCCGAAAAAACGGCCACAGAATAAACCGGATCAACGTACGCACCAAAGCGTAAAAAGGATCCGCCGTCCATGCTGCGCTGGTTCGCCGGGCTCGCTCCTGAAGGTCGGTAGCCATAAAGAAACTTTATTGAGAAAAGCTAATGCTGCCCAATACGGGCACTCAAAACATCACGCAAACTCACCATGCCCACCAACTCACCGTTTTCCATTATTGGAAGGTGCCGGAAGCCTCGAGAAAGCATGAGCCCCGCTGCTTCCTCAGTGTCTAAATCTGGGCTGGCCGTATCGGGGTCAGGGGTCATCCACTTCTCAACCGCCGCGGCCCGCAAATCAGCTTCTTCGGCGGCCGATCGCAGCACGTCACGTTCGGTCAAAATACCTACCAGCATGCGGCCCTGCATAACCACTACCGACCCGAACCCGCCACGCACCATGACTTGAGCGGCATCACACATGGTGGAATCCGAAGCCAGGGTGACCACGTTGTCTGACATAACGTCTCGCAGGGTGGCCATCAGCCCACCCCGCCGGTTTCATCTAACCCATTTTCGGCCAACGCAGTAGCTGGGCGTTCTAAATCTCGGTTGAGTTGGCGCCAAAGGGTGCCCGCCCACACGCTGGCGTGTGGCCATTCTCGCCAAAAGGTCTGCAACACCGATGCGTCAAAATCATCGGCAGCTTGCCCTGGGGTGACTTCTCGCGCTAAGTCTTCTAACGCATCTATGGCTTCGAGCAGCCGTTCTGAGGCTTCGTGGGGCATGAGAACTCCTTAGTGTCCTCCTAGTCTCCCCCAGATTCTACTTTTACGCAAATGGTTACCCAGCAGGGCGTCGAAGGAAGAGTTGAATCTCAACGATGCCTTCGTCCTCAACCGAAATCACGATGGGCGCACTCGGAACTTCAACGCCGTAATCGGCAAACACCACTGGGAATTGGCCAGTCACCGCTATGACCTCTCCAACGAGTTGGGCAACCAACTCAATTTGGACTTCGTTCGTTACCCCTTTTATGGTCAACGTTCCCGTTGTTGCGAGGGTTTGCTCTCCTTCCGCTCCTGCTTCAAAAAGAAGCGGGCCCTGTAGGACAAACAGTGCCTCGGGGTAGGTGATGACATCGAGTGCTTCATAAACCGCATCGTCGCGCCGAGTCTGCTCGGTAACTATTGCTCCAAGTTCTGCCGTAACCGTGGCAGAAAGCAACGAAGAGTCGTCGAAGATGAACTCACCGGCTACTTCCGGGGTGCGTCCTACTGCTGTGGTGTGGCCGATGCCGAGCCCCAACTCTTCATTTACCCGAAAACCTACGAAACTACTGGAGAAATCATCAAACGACCCAATAGTGAGATCTGCTTCCCATATTCCAGAAACGCCCGCAGGCGCTTCCGTCGTTGTCGTTGCCAACGTGGTGGTGGGTGCCACCGTGGTGCTTAGAGCTGTGGTGCTTGGGACAGTGGTACTTGGAGGAACACTGGTGCTTTGTGAAGCGATGGCTACCGCAGCAGCCGAAGCAGCGCTCGGCGGTGGAGGCGCATCATCACGTAGAACAAAAAACCACAGAGCAACAACGGCCACCAAAAGCCCACCAAGGCCCATCACTACGTTTTTCCTCATAAACAAACCATACCTTTCTTCTTGATCCAGAAAAGGACCTTACAAAAATTTCGTTAACCGAATGAGGCTGCGAACTCTTCAAATTCTTCAAATTCTTCAAAATGTAACGAGCCGTTGTCATCTTCATCGTGGGCAAGAAACTTGTTACTCAACTGCTGCACTACTTGATCCGACATCGGTGCTTCTCCATCGGCGGCCCGCTTTTCTTCCATGTGTTGGATCATCTCCTCAACAGAAACTAGGGCGTTGCCGTCATGGTCTGCCTTTGAAAAAATGGCCGCCTCAATCGTCAAACCGTTGGGGGCTTGGCTATCTGTCTCTTCATCGCCCGCAGGCACGCTGGCCTCTGAGGTACCGTCACCTTCATCAAGGGCGCAAGACGAATGTGCGTAGTCAATCAATTTATTTGAAGCCTGTTGGTTCTCGAAATTTTCTGCTATGAAACTTGACTTCACCTCTTGAGGAAGTTCTTGAACGCTCACGTAATCGTAAGGGGCGACCAAATCAGCTCGATCCTTTACCAGTTGCAAGTAAATTACTGCCTCGTCTTCCAACTCTTCAGGAGCAGCAGCGACCAGTTGTGCTGTCCACCCAATTCTGGTTTCCCAATCTGCTGCAGAAGAAAGCTCGCCGCCTGATTCAGCCGTACTGGTTTGGATCCCGGCAAACACCTCACAAAAAACGCTGGCCGCTGCGGCCTCCGTGTTGGTGGGCGCAACAGTGGTGGGTACCACCTCAGTGGTCAATGTCTCGGCAGAACAAGCGCTCGCAACTAAAACACTCGCCACCATCAAACTCATGAAACGGGCCGTCATATTTTTTGAGGCTCCAAATTTTTTTCATAACGAAACCGTTCCTGAAGAAATTTTTAGAAAAAAACAAAATAAACAACCCTAATCAAACACTAACAAAGCAAAACACAAGTTTGGCCCGATGGGTCGCCCCAACAACGAAGGCCCTAGCCTCGGGCCATGAAGTTTGGTTTCTTCTATGAGCATCAACTGCCTCGCCCTTGGAACGACGGCGACGAACATCGTTTATTTAAAGACGCCCTTGATCAAATCGAGTTGGCCGATCGCCTTGGCTACGACTACATTTGGGAAGTTGAACACCATTTTTTAGAGGAATACAGCCACTCCTCAGCCCCCGAAGTCTTTCTCGCCGCAGCCAGTCAACGCACCAAACAAATACGACTCGGCCACGGCATCGTGTTGCTCCCTGGCCAATACAACCACACCGCTCGAGTAGTTGAACGCCTCAACACGCTGGACATTCTTTCCGACGGCCGGGTGGACTTCGGCACCGGTGAGTCGTCATCCACCGCAGAACTCGAAGCCTTCAGCGTTGAGCGGGAAACCAAGCGAGACCAGTGGCTAGACCACATTGAAGCAGCCACCGCCATGATGGTCGAAGAACCCTTTGCCGGTTGGGACGGCCCCTGGTTGAAGATGCCGCCCCGAAATATCCTGCCCAAACCCTTCCAAAAACCACACCCCCCGCTTTGGGTAGCTTGCAGCCAACGCGAAACCATTCAGTTAGCCGCCCAAAAAGGCGTCGGAGCCTTAACCTTTGCTTTCGTAGAAGCCGACGAAGCCAAGCATTGGGTCGACGAGTACTACAGCATTATCGGTTCTTCAGAATGCGTGCCCGCAGGTTTTGCCGTTAACGCCAACGTGGCTGCTGTGCTCCCCATGATGTGCCACCACGACGAAGCCACCGCCATTGACCGGGGCATCGATGGGGCACACTTCTTCGGCTACTCGCTAGGCCACTACTACGCCTTTGGTCAACACCACCCCGGCACTACCGACATTTGGGCCGAGTTTGAAAAAAACCGCAGCACCTACGGTTTCGACCGGGCTACCGCTGCGCAAACCGAGGTGGAACTACGAGCCCGTCTCGAAGGCACCCCGGCCACCATTGGGGAAGGACGACTCTCGCTGCGGGGCGCCATCGGCACCCCTGAACAGTTAAGGAAACTGCTGCGCCAATACGAAGCAGCAGGCATTGACCAAATTATTTTCGTCAGCCAAGCAGGACGCAACCAGCATCAACACATTTGTGAATCTATGGAAATCTTTGCCCAAGAAGTCATGCCCGAATTTGCCCAGCGTGACACCGAACGAGAAGCAGAAAAAACGGCTCGGTTAGAAAAATCCATCGCTGCCGCACTGCAGCGCCGACTAACTCCACGACGGGCCGACTCGGGTTACACCATCATTCCTCCTATGCTTTCTTCATGAAACTCTTTCGCCCCATCGCCCTCGGTTTGACCGCAGCTTTAATTGCTGCCGCATGTTCCACCGACCCGTCAGACCAAGAAGCATCCCCTGCTACCACAGCAGCACCCACCACCACATCTGCACCAGCTACCACAGCAGTCCCCACCACCACGGTGGATACCTCAGCAGCACCCACCACCACATCTGCGCCAGCTACCACAGCAGTCCCCACCACCACGGTGGATACCTCAGCAATCAAAACCACCGCCCAACTTGAGGCCTACATTTCACAAGCCGCATCTTTTAGCCAATCCGATGCGGCTTGGCTGCTCCCGGGGGAACTTGACCCCAAAGCCGGTGGCGCCCCCGGTTACACCCGTTACGTGTTTCGCGAAACCTCCGCTGGAGTAATCCCTTCGCTGATCGAAGGGCCGTTGGGGAAGCAAACCCGGTGCGATAAACCAGATCTCCCCTGCTCGTACCTTGATTTAGTAGAACTGCAGGCCTCTGGGGCACCTATCCCCGACGCCCTCAACATGACCAGCGAAGAACTCGCCACCCTGGTTGACCAACTCAACCAAACCGCTGCATTTGCGGCCGACCACACCGACGTGAACACCGCTTGCGCCGAGGGCTTTATCTCTGATCAAATTCAGACCCCCAACATGGGCTCTCACCTCTTTCGCCCTGATTGGATAGACGATGGCTTCTTTCCCGACCGGCCAGAGGTTCTTATTTACGCCCCCAGCGACGGGTCACTGCACCAAGGGCCCTTAGGGCAGTGCGTGGATGGGGTATGGAACGGGCCTCCGGTTTACCTCACCGGCACCGCTTATGTGATTCCCCCCTCGGTGATTGGTTTTGATCATCCAGAGGCCTACGCCAGCGACCTTGATAATTGGCATTCACATTTCAATATTTGCCGAGGAAAAAACACCGGAAGCGACTCTTTTGTCACCCAAGGCGAATGTGCGGCGGCGGGCGGAAGTTGGAGCGACGCCATTGGTTGGATGCTTCACGCTTGGGTTGTTCCCGACTTTGACAGCCAACTCGGGGTGTTCTCTATGTGGAACCCCACCATCGCTCCGGTGGCCAACGGCGGCGACATTTACACGTCTCGCAACGTGCAGGGGTCAGATTTCCCTGAAGGCGCCCGGCAGTCCATCATTGCCAACTTTGCTTTCGAAACAGTCATCGAAGCCAAAGTCGGCCAAAGCGTCTACTTCAACAACAGTGACTCAGTGCCTCATACGGTAAGCGCTGGCACCGCCGACGCTCCTGACCTCGAGTCTTTTGATTCTGGCTTTATGAGCCCCGGCGACAACTATCAACTCAACACCGATCAAGCAGGTAGTTACTCGCTGTTTTGCGTCTTGCACCCCGACATGACAGCCACCGTGGTCGTCAACTAGGCGCAACCCACCGAACTACTGGGCGAACTTTCCCGTCATAAACCAAGCGTGCTGGCCGCCCAATTCTAAAGTCAAAGATTCATTTAATCCAGGCCGTATTTGCCGAGCTAAATCTCGATCAGCGAGCAGCACGCCCAAGCCCCAGCCCCTGAGTTCTTTTTTGCCCACATTGCCCAAGGTGGCATAAAGATTACGCAGGTCTCGCTCCGCTGAAACCCGCCCACCCCACGGCGGGTTGGTGACCAAATGGCCGGGGCCACCTTCTGGGGTTTGTAAATCAGCAATGGGGGCAACCCGGAAATCAATGAGTTCCGCCACCCCGGCGCGCTCAGCGTTCGCTTGTGCTGCATCGATGGCTCCGGCGTCTCGGTCGGTAGCCACGATGGCTGGTACGGACGAGGTTGGCTCGGCCTGAGCCGTGGTAACGCTGGCCCAAGTGCCGGGTTGGAAGTCTGGCCATTGTTTAAAAGCAAACTGACGCTGCCCTCCTGGTGGCTGCCCGGTGGCTCGCAAGGCTGCTTCAATAGCCAACGTCCCCGACCCACAAAATGGGTCAATAAAAGGTGTCGTGGGGTCCCATTCGGAGGCCATTAATAACCCGGCAGCTACTGATTCACGTAGCGGAGCTTTGGCTAAGGCCTGACGCCATCCTCGTTCGTGCAGCGGCGCTCCCGAGGAATCCACGCTGACCGTAAAGCGATCGTGGCTGCCACGAACCACAAAAAGTTGTTCAGAAGCATGCGGGCTGACCAGCTTAAAAGCCCGCATGAAACGTTCTTCAACGGCTTTGTCGTGCCACAACTTTGATCGGCGGGTCGTTACCCGAAATCGGGCTTGCACACCGGCCGGCAAGTAGTCATCCCATTCGATTTCGTTTACCCGGCGCTCCAAGTCGGCGAAAGACCGTACGGTAAACCGCGCAATCCGCACCAAAATGCGGGTAGCGCAGCGCAGCGAACGGTTAGCGGCATACAACTGGCGGGTCGTCAGCGAGCAGGTCACTCCGCCTTTTTCGCTGCGGGTGTGTTTGACCCCCAAGTCGGTGAGCTCACCAACTACCAAAGCTTCTAGGCCGGGAGGGCATACCACCAGCACCTCATGTGAAGAAGATCGTGACTCAGCCATGTTCTTAGGTTACGGGGGCCTCTGACCTACTACGGTAAGAAGATGAGTAAATATTTCGTTCTTCTTAGTTTCTTATTGGTGGGTGTTTCTTGTGGATCAGAGAGCACCAGCAGTAACGCCACACAAACCACAGCATCCACCACGGCTCCTCCTTCCACCACGGCGGCACCCACCACGGCTCCTCCTTCCACCACCGCGGCACCCACCACGGCTCCTCCTTCCACCACCGCAGCGCCCACCACTACGGTGGCGCCCACCACGACTTTGCCGCCTCGGCCACCCACCATTGTTGAACTCTTAGCTCTGGACCGGCCTCTCAACATTGCCCACGCCGGTGGCGATCAGGACTACCCACACTCCACCATGTACGCCTTTACCCAAGCAGTAGCCGCTGGGGCGGACATGTTGGAAATGGATGTACGCATCACCGCTGACGGAGTACTGGTGGTCCATCACGATGCCACCGCCGAAGGAACCACCGGAATGAGCGGAGCCATTACCCAAACCACTTTGGCCGATGGGTCCATAAAAACCGTGGCCGACCTGACCCTTGACCAATTACAGGCTCTCGACAACGCTTACTGGTGGTCACCCACCTGCTGGCCTTGTCGAGAACTCGACGACGATCAATACCCCTTCCGCGGGGTACGCAGCAGCGAAGTAGCGCCACCCGAGGGTTACACCGCCGACGACTTTCGTATTGAAACGCTCCGAACCATTGCCGAATCTTTTCCGGGAATGCCTCTAGACATTGAAATCAAAGACGAAGGTGGGCTGGCCACCCAAGCCATTGATGCCCTAATAACTGTCCTTGATGACCTGGGCCGGCGAGACTCGGTCATTGTTGCTTCATTTTCCTCCGACATAATTGCCGAGTTCAAAGCAGCCGCCCCCGACGTAGCCACCAGCCCCGGAACCGACGAGTTAGTGGCATGGGTCTTAGGTGGCGAACCTCTCGTTGGTCACCTCGTCGTACAAGTGCCACCTTTCTACGGAGATATTGAGGTACTCACCGAAAGCTTCTTCGACGCCGCAAACCTGGCGCCCGTTGAGGTCTGGGTTTGGACCAGCGAAACCACTCAAGAGGCAGCCGATTTTTATGCAGAAATGCTCACTATCGGTGTAGACGGCATCATCACGGGCCGACCTGAAGTGACCGCTAAGGCCATCGCCGATGCTCAATAACCCAAAGGGCCGGTTTTTACTTCTTGGACCGCGGTCGGTTCGCCGGTTAGTTCAACCAGCGCTTGGTCTCGGCGCCCGGCCACAAACAACACCACCTCTAAGGGCTCCCCGGTAAGGGTCACCGGCCGGCCGGTTTTTCCGGCAGAAATGGTTTCTCCGGAAGGTCGGGCCAGCGTTAAGTTGATGTCGTTGAGTTTGCGGGTCATCAAACGAGCCGAACGTCCTTGTATGCCCCACAGTAAATCTTGGAGTTCGTCAAGACCGGTGCGTGGTTCCCACCCTTGTCTGGCCCGGCGTAGGTCTTCCAAGTGGATAGCGAACTCGGCCACATTCATTTTGCCATCAAAACGGCGCAGCAACTTTGGTGGGCCTGAACGAATTTTTTGCAACAACTCATCAAACGAGCCAGTGGCCAAGCGATCATTAACCCGAGTGGTATAGCGAGCGAACGGTCCGCCTAACAAAATACCCGGCATGGCCAACGGGTGCCGCTCCCGCAACACCAAATGAGCGGCCAAGTCAGCGACCGTCCACCCTTCACACAAAGTAGCCGCCTCAGGGCCAAGTTCTTGTGCGAGGTCAACAAAGGCTTGGCGCTCTGCTTGCGCCCACTGTGCGGCGTTCATGCGGTAGGAGTACCGATGAGGGCTTCTTTGAGGTCACGTTTAACAAACTTGCCGTTGGCGTTACGTGGCAACGGAGCATCCATAAACCAAATGTGTTCCGGCACCTTAAACGAGGCAATCAAAACGCGTACATGGTCCCGCAACTCATCGGGGGTAAGGGTGGCCTCGGGCAGCAACAAGATCGCTACTCCCACTGCTTCGCCCAATCGTTCGTCGGGCACGGCAAAAACGGCGGCCTCGGCAATAGCTGGGTGCTCATAAATAGCGGCCTCTACTTCGGCGGAATACACATTTTCTCCGCCCCGCAGAACCATGTCTTTGGCACGATCCACCAGAAACAAAAAGCCTTCATCGTCAAGGTAACCAATGTCGCCGGTATGGAACCAACCATCGGTAAGGATCTCGGCGTTGGCTTCTGGACGGTTTAAATAGCCGCGGAACACGTTGCCGCCCCGCACCCAGAGTTCGCCCCGTTCGCCAACCGGTTGGTCGGTGCCATCTTCGCCCACAATGCGTGATTCCAAAATCGGCACCACCGGGCCGGCCGAATCTGGCCGCGCGGTAAAGAAATGAGCCGAGTTCATAGAAATCACCCCATTGACCTCGGTCAAGCCATAGCCCGTAGAAGGGCGGCCCTCAAGTTTCTCTTCAATTTTGTGCACCAGGTCCGGCTGCACCGGTGCCCCGCCGCCGCCCAAATGCGCCAGGCTTGACGTATCCCGAGAAACAAAATCTGGGTGGTTAATGATCTCTCGAGCCATGGTGGGTACCCCAGTAAAGGTTGAGGGGCGATAGCGCTCAATGAGTTCCAACGCCACCCCGGCATCCCACTTGTGCATCAGAATCAACCGACCTCCGACCGCCGTGACCGGATGCAAACAGCAGTTGCAGCCCGTTACGTGAAACAACGGGATAGCCAGCACCGAGCCCGGCTCAGACGCCCCGGGCTCTTTGTGTGAACCAGCGGGAGTTTCCCCGGCGGCTACCGCTTTATTTTGCGCTGCCTCGGCCGTAGTTTGCCAGAAAGCCAAGTTCATCAAGTTCGACACGGCGCCCCGGTGAGTCAATACCGCACCCTTGGGGCGGCCCGTAGTACCCGAAGTGTAAAAAACACAAATGTCGTCTTCGGGGGAAATATCCAGCGCCGGAGCAGGCGGCAAATCAGCGGCCGCCGCTAAGGCAACTTCCCAATGGAGGGCGTCTTCGGGGAGGTCCCCTTCGGAACGCACCACCAACACATGCAGCGGGTTTTCAGCCCGCAAGGAACTCAACACCGGCGCTACTCGCTCCAAACGTTCACCATCTACTACCAAAGCTTTCGGCGTACTGTCGGCAATACCGAACTCCATTTCTGGGGTGGTCCACCAAGCATTCATGCCGACCAAAGCAGCACCGATTTTTATGGTGGCCCAATAGGTAACAACCCACTCTGGGTAGTTACGCATGGACACCGCCACCCGGTCGCCGTGGCCTACCCCCACCGAAGAAAGATGGGCCGCTAAAGCATCGACCTTTTGATGCACTTGGGCGTAGCTCAGGCTCTCTTGGCCATACACCAGATATTCGTTATCGCCTTGGGCAATTGACCCCGCCCAAACCAAGGCCATGTTGGGTGGCGCATTGTTGTAGACCCGGGTCGGCACCCCACGCACCTCGGTCACTGACCAACCAAAGGGACCTTCCGGCCCGGTCATTTCGTCCCATGCCGCACGGTAATGCTGGTCAACTGGTGAGCTCGCCATAAAAATTTGCCTCTTTTTCGATCGGTTAACCTTGACCATAGAGCGCAAATGTGGCGCCCGCCTTGACGGGCGGGCAGTTTTGCGGGCAACGTAGGAGATAACCGCTACTAAGGAGCCACCAATGAACGAAATAGCTTTTAACGATATTGAAGGATTACAAGCCGCCTGCACCGAAGAATGGGGCGAATGGGGACCCGAATATCACATGACCCAAGAAAAAATTAATACCTTCGCTGACCTCACCGGTGATCAGCAATGGATTCACGTAGACGAAGAAAAATCCGCCGCTGGCCCTTTCGGTGGGACCATCGCCCATGGGTTTTTTACCCTCAGTTTGGTGGCTTCCATTAACCGCAACGACGCAGTAAAACTCACCGGGGTACGCAACGCCATTAACTACGGCGCCGACGGCCTGCGCTTTCTGGCTCCCGTACCGTCCGGGTCGATACTACGAGCCCGTAGCCGCATGAAAGAAGTACGCGAACACAAAAAGGGCACCCTGATCGCCACCCAAGTAGCGATCCATGTTGAAGGGGTGGAGGTGCCTTCGGTGCTTTACGACTCCCTTACCCTTTTCCAGGGTTGAACCTTCGGTGGTTGACGGCCCCACTGCCCTCCCCGAGTGGGCGCAAAACCAACGCCCCCACCTCAAACCTTTGGTAGTAGGACGTTTCGGGGTCTCACCGCCTTGGTGTGACCCGGTGGGCGAGATTCCCCTGAGCATTGACCCGGGGCCCACCTTTGGCCACGGCGCACACCCCACCACCCAGTTGGTGTTGACCGAAATAGATCGTCTCATAAAACCCGGGCACACAGTGTTAGACGCCGGATGCGGTTCAGGGGTGCTGGGCATCGCCGCAAGTTGCGCCGGAGCAGGCTCGGTAACCGGCATCGACAACGACCCTGATGCGGTGGCGTGGGCCAATTTCAATGCCCAAGCCAACCGAGTAGAAGTTGAGGCCTCCACTTGTCTTCTTTCTTCTTTCACTAAACCTTTTGATCTGGTGGTGGCCAACGTCTTGCCCTCCGTACAAAAAATATTTGCCAGCGACCTTTGTCGATTAGTTTCAGGCCACCTCGTGCTAAGCGGTATCCCGGCTGACCAAGCCGACAACACGACGGCCCTTTACTCCGGCCACTTCACCGAAACTCAGTGCACCCACCAAGATGGATGGGTAGCCATCGTTTTGACTCCGTAGGCTCCGCACATGACTTCACCCATGCGCATGCTCCACACCATGGCGCATCAACAACCAGCCTCCGGAAACCTCGGCCCAGAAACCCGCCGTCGAGTGTGGGGGTTCGCCCGCCCCTACCGCTCACGCATCACCGGGTTTTTACTCACCCTGGTAGCGGCTTCCTTACTGGGGGTAGTACCGCCACTACTCTTTCGCCAAATCATCGACGGAGCCATCGCCAACAGCGACCGCCGCCAACTCACCTTTTTAGGCGGCATGGTGGTGCTAGCCGCCGTTGCCCAAGCAGTGCTTTCCTTCATGGAACGATTCTGGTCGGCCTCCATTGGCGAAGGACTCATCTTTGACCTACGCGTCGCTTTGTTCGACCACGTGCAACGCTTGCCGCTCTCCTTTTTTACCCGCACCCAAACCGGCGCCTTAGTTAGCCGCCTCAACAACGACGTCATCGGCGCTCAACGAGCGCTCACCGGCACGCTGGGCACGGTGGTATCTAACACCATTACCGCAATTGTCACCGTCACCACCATGATGATCCTGGAATGGCGCATCACCGTTTTGGCGCTCGTCATGCTGCCACTTTTTGTTTTCCCGGCCCGCAGAGTTGGCCAAATAGTGGCCGACATCACTCGAGAAGGCATGAACCTCAATGCCTCCATGAACAACACCATGACCGAACGCTTCAACGTGTCCGGTGCGCTGCTCGCCAAACTCTTTGGCCGACCCGACGAAGAACGCGACGGGTTCGCTAATCGGGCCGACCGGGTACGACAAATCGGCATCCGTAACGCTCTTTATAGCCGCACCTTCGTTATTGCTCTTACCTTGCTAGGCGCCCTCGGTACCGCCGCCGTTTACTGGCTAGGTGGCTCGCTGGCCATCGAAGGAGCCATCACCATCGGCACCCTCGCTTCGCTAGGTGTGCTGGTTACCCAACTCTTTGGCCCCCTCACCCAACTCACCACCGCTCGCGTTGACCTCATGGCCGCCTTCGTTTCGTTTGAACGAGTCTTTGAAGTACTCGACGCCCAAAACCCAGTAGCCGACGCCCCCGACGCCCAAGACCCCCAAAACCTCTTAACCTCTGGCGGCCTACGCTTTGACAACGTGTCGTTTCGCTACCCCTCACCCGGGGAAACCACCGTGGCCTCACTAGAAACTGAAATCCTGACCGACCCCAACGAACCAGAACGACTGGTCCTGGAAAATATTAATATTTCGGTCGAGCCCGGAAAAATGTTAGCCATAGTAGGCCCCTCAGGCGCCGGTAAAAGCACTATGGCCTCGTTGATCCCTCGCCTGTACGACGTAACCGAAGGAGCCATCACCGTCGACGGGCATGACGTACGGTCGCTAACTCAAGACGGGTTACGAGCCCGCATCGGGGTAGTCAGCCAAGACCCCCACCTGTTCCATGAATCAGTAGGCGAAAACCTGCGCTACGCCCGCCCCGAAGCCACCGATCAAGACCTGATCGAGGCCTGCCGTTCTGCTCGTATTCTCCACGTCATTGAAGACCTCCCCGAAGGGTTTGACACCATGGTAGGCGAACGGGGCTACCGGCTTTCCGGAGGAGAAAAACAACGCCTAGCTATTGCCCGCCTGCTGGTTAAAGACCCGCTCATCGTTATTTTGGACGAAGCAACCAGCCACCTCGATACCGAAAACGAGGCGTTAGTGCAAGCCGCTTTAGCTGACGTGTTGGCCGACCGAACCTCCATAGTTATCGCCCACCGTCTTTCTACGGTAATGGCCGCCGACGAAATCGTGGTTCTCGACCAAGGCCAAATAATTGAACGCGGCACCCACCAAGAACTCAGAAAAGCCGGTGGCCTCTACCAAGACCTGTGGTCCACCCTGGTGGGAGCCGACCCGGACGACAGCCCTACGGATTCCACCGATTAACCTAAACATCACGCCGCACCCGGCCACCCATCAAGGAGAACCATGTCGCCCATAGTAATTTTAAGCGGAGCCCGCACCCCCATCGGCAAACTCCAAGGCTCTCTAGCCAGCCAAAGCGCCACCGACCTCGGAGCGGTGGCCATCAAAGGCGCCCTCAAGCGAGCAGGCGTTACCCCCGAGCAAATAGATTTCGCCTACCTCGGCAACGTGGTAGCAGCCGGCGTAGGGCAAGTACCAGCCCGCCGAGCCGCCGCCGACGCAGGAATCCCGCTGACCACCCCGTCCACCTTGTTAAACCGGGCCTGCCTCTCTGGCCTCCACGCCATACACCTCGCCAGCCAAATGATTCGCCTCGGTGAGGCAGAGATGATCATCGCCGGCGGGATGGAATCCATGACCAACGCCCCATACCTCTTAACCAAAGCCCGTTCTGGCTACCGCATCGGCGACGGAAAACTTGTTGACTCCATGATGTACGACGGGCTGACCTGCACGCTTGAACACTGCGCCATGGGTGAATCCACCGAACGTTACGCCGCCCAACGCGGCATGGAACGCAGCCCCCAAGATGCCCTCGCAGTATCTTCACACCAACGAGCAGCCGCCGCCCAAGCCGCTGGTTTACTGGCCCAAGAAATCGTGCCGGTCAGCATTGCCCAGCGACGCGGCGACCCCGTGCTGGTAACCGACGATGAAGGTATTCGGCCTGACATTGACCAAGAAACCTTGGGTCGATTGGCCCCCGCTTTTTCCCCCGACGGCAACCTGACCGCCGGCAACGCCTCGCAAATATCTGACGGAGCCGCCGCCGTCATCGTCACCACCATGGAACGAGCCGAGGCATTAGGCATTGAGCCCCTGGCCGAAATCGTGGCCCACGGGCAAGTAGCAGGCCCCGACACCAGTTTGTTAAACCAGCCCTCCAACGCCATAGAAAAAGCACTCACCAGCACCGACTTGAGCATCGCCGACCTTGACCTTTTTGAAATAAACGAAGCGTTCGCCGCCGTGGCCCTTGCCTCTACCGAGGCTCTCGGGGTGCCCGATTCAGTGGTCAACGTAAACGGAGGAGCCATAGCCTTAGGCCACCCCATTGGTATGTCAGGAACCCGGGTAGCGCTGACCTTGGCTTACCAACTCAAACGCCAAGGCGGAGGCCTCGGAGCCGCCGCCCTCTGCGGCGGCGGAGGACAAGGCGAAGCCTTGATAATAAAAGTCTGATGGAAACCACCGAGAACCCCCAAGCAACCACCGCCCAAGGCCAAGTAGTCGGCCGTACCCGCCATGGCGTCCACCGTTTTTCAGGCCTGCCCTACGCCGCCCCACCAGTGGGTGACCTGCGCTTCGCCCCGCCAGCCCCACCCGAGCCTTGGGACGGTCAACGAGACGCTCGGCGCTCCGGGCCCGCTGCCCCGCAACTCCCCGGCGAAGGACTCACCAACCGCATACCGGTGGACTGGGACGAAGACTGCCTCACTCTCAACGTGGTCACCCCAGCAGTAGATGACCAGCAGCGACCGGTCTATGTGTGGATTCACGGCGGCGGCTATCTCCATGGCCAAGGTGCTGTGCCCTGGTACGACGGCACTTCGTTTGCGTTGACCAACGACATTGTGGTGGTCACCATTAACTACCGGTTAGGTGCCTTAGGTTTTTGTAATTTGGGACCACATTTTCCTCAAGACCCTCAGTTATCAACCGCCGGCCTCAACGGAACACTGGACCAAATTGCCGCCCTGCGTTGGGTAAAAGAAAACATCGCCAACTTTGGCGGCGACCCCAACCGCGTCACCATCGGCGGAGAATCAGCCGGCGCTTTTAGCGTCTGCAACCTCATGGCCTCCCCGGAAACCTCCGGACTTTTTCATCAAGCCATTGCCCAAAGCGGAGCCGCCCACCATATTCACCCCCCAGAAGACGGCACGGCCATCGCCGGTGAACTGCTGACCGAATTAGGCCACCCCACCGCCCAAGAATTACGCACCCTGCCCGTTTTAGACATTTTGGAAGCCCAACAACGAGTAATCGAAAACGACCACAACCGAACCCAGGGGGTCGACGCCTTTTACCCCGTGTGGGGCAACGCCGCCTTACCTCAACCCCCCGCAGACCTCTTGGCGCAAGGAGCGGCCGCTGGCGTTGCCCTGCTCATCGGCACCAACCAAGACGAAATGGCTTTATGGGGCATTACCAGCCTCGACGAAAACCAAGCCGAACGCTATGTAGGCCGCATGGTGGACAACCCCGAAGATCTTTTAACGATTTACCGGCAACGCTTAGGGCACCTTGACCCCGGCTGGTTAGCGTGCGCCATCTCGACCGACTGGGTCTTCCGCATTCCCGCTATTCGTTTAGCCGACAACCGGCACGCCCACCAAGCCACCACCTTTATGTACCAATTCTCCTGGGACTCCCAAGCCCTCGACGGCCTCTTAGGGGCCTCTCACGCTTTAGAGATTCCTTTTACCTTCAATACCTTAGACCGGCCCGGGGTCAGCGACTTTTTGGGCGACGTGGAACGCCCCGACGCCGTAGCCCAAGCCATGCACCAGGCCTGGGGGGCATTCATTGCCACCGGAAACCCCTCCACGGAAACCCTCGGCACCTGGCCCACCTACACCCCACAAGACCGCCACGTCATGGAGTTCGATGACCAACACACCCTGTTGAGCGACCCCGAACCACAAGAACGTGAACTCTGGCAGCATCTGCGATGAACCCTCCGGCTCTCACGCTGGACCACCGAGGACTGGTGGTACGCCCCGCCCCCAACCCCGCCCCCCAAGGGCCCTTCACCACTGCCGGCCTCTTGAACTACGGGTTGGCTCATCACCCCGAGCGACTGGCTCTCGTACACGACAAAATCGAATATTCTTGGCAAGCCTTAGCGGCCCAAGCCGAAGCGGCGGCCGGTGGGTTGGCCTCTCTGGGCATCCGCCCCGGCGACCGAGTGGTAGCCCGCATAGCCAACGGCCCAGCGCTCGTTGAAGCCTTCTTAGCCACCCAACAACTCGGCGCCCTATGGCTCGGCATAAACCCCAACCTTAGCGACGACGAAGCCTGCTGGATGATGGACGACGCCCGAGCCTCGCTAGTTCTCACCGACCCCGACCGTCCCGTAGGCAACCGACCCAACCTGAACCTCTCCGAGTGGCAAGACCTCCTGGCCGCCGGACACCCAGCACCAGAAACTCTTATCGACCCCCACGCACCAGCGGCCATTGCCTACACCAGCGGCACCACCGGGCGCCCCAAAGGAGCAGTACACAGCCAACACAACCTGTTATGGCCCGGGGTCAGCACCCGCACCCTATACCCCCCACTGTCCAACGAACGCAACGGCACCGCTCTGGCCCTAACCGTACTCAACATGATGATCTTGGGGCCCATCTCAGCCTTTGTCCGCGGCACCGCCACCGTCATTTTGAACCCTGGCCCAACCGCCAGCATCGCCCAAGCCATAGAAAAAACCAAGGTCAACCGGATGCTCATGGTGCCCACCCAAATACACGACATGGTCCACGACCCAAAAATTACTGCCAAACAACTCTCCTCACTCAGCCAAGTCATCGTGGGCGCCGGGCCCACCCCGCCAGAACTACGCCAAGCCTGGCAAGACAAGTTCGGCTTCCCCTGCACCATGGGCTATGGGCTTTCTGAAGCCCCCTCAGGGGTAGTACGCCAACGCCACGATGCCCCTCAAACCGACGAAAACGGTGCCGGCCAAGCCCTCGACCCCGTGGTCTTGCACATTCTGGACCCAGACGACCTGCCGCTGGCCGCCGACCAAACTGGCGAAGTTTGTATCGGCCCACAAACCACTGGCCCCTGGGCCGGAGTATGGACCCCCATGCTGGGCTACTGGAACCAACCCCAAGCAACCCAACAAGCTTTACGCGGCGGGTTACTCCACACCGGCGACTTGGGTTACCTAGACCAAGACGGGCTCCTCACCTTGCGGGGACGACGCAGCGACCTGATTCTGCGCGGCGGCGCCAACGTGTACCCCTCCGAAGTAGAACGTGTGCTGTTGACCTACCCGGGCGTCAACCAAGCAATCGTGCTGGGCCTCCCCGATGAACGTCTCGGCCAACGAGTAGCCGCCGCCCTCGTCGCCCATCCCGACCTTGACTTAGACGACCTGGCCAAGTTCACTCACCAAAAACTCGCCGCCTACAAAGTGCCCGACGCTTGGCACATTGTTCAACGCTTTGAACGCAACACCATGGGCAAAGTAATACGCGCTCAGGTGGCCGAACTCTTTAACTAAGTAGTCGAAGACCTCAACGGCACCACCGCATCATCAGACCAAGCCAAATACACCAAGTCGCCAAGACCCACCGACTCAACAGCGCTTAACTGCAAAAGTTGACCACCGGCTTCAACTTGAAGATCGTAGCGGCCTTGCGAAAACACCGACCCAACTACCCGAGCCGCCACCCCAGTAGGCGCCAAACGCAAGCCATCGGAACGCACCAACACCAAACCAGCCTGGCCACCCAACCGCCCCAACACACAATGGCCTTGATCATCAAGCGACAAAATATTTTGATGACCAATGCTGCGAGCCACCGCTTCCGTCCGCGGATCAGCCCAAACCTCAACCGGCCGGCCACAACGAGCAATCTGGCCACCATCCATCACCGCAATGCGATCCGCTAAAGCAAACGCCTCACCATGATCGTGCGTAACGTAAATAGCCGACTGGCCCAACTCACGCAAAAGCTGGCCCAAGTCGCTGACCAGCCGATCCCGCAAAGCACGATCCAACGAAGCCAACGGCTCATCCAGCATCAACAAACGAGGATCCGGAGCCAAAGAGCGAGCCAAAGCCACCCGCTGAGCCTCCCCGCCCGACAAAGCGTCAACCGAGCGGCCTTCAAAACCGACCAAACCGACTAAAGCCATCAACTCAGCAACCTTTTTCTGACGCAGTTCGGCCCCCCAACCAGCAATACGCAAACCAAAAGCCACGTTGTCGGCTACCGACAAATGGCCAAACAAAGCATGATCTTGAAACATCATGCCAAAACCCCGTTGATGCGCCGGCAAACCGGTTAAATCTTGCGCCCCCCAAAATAATTGGCCTTCGCTAGGCGTTTCTAACCCAGCAATGGTGCGCAACAAGGTGGACTTACCGCACCCCGAAGGACCCAACAACACCAACACTTCCCCCGCCGCCACCGACAAATCGACTTGATTCAGCACATGATTTCGACCAAAACACACGCTGACTCCCTCAAGACGCAGCATTAGAAATCACCCCGTACCACGCCTCGACCACGGGGACGCCCTTCAATCACCAGCACCGCCAAACCGGTCAACACCATAAGAACCACCGCCAAAGCCATGGCCTGGCCCCGCAACACGTCACCCGGGGTACCCAACAACCGAAAAAGAGCCAAGGGCGCCGTCAAACGGTCGGGATGGCGAGGCAAAAAAGAAGTCGCCCCAAACTCCCCCACCGAAACAGCAAAAGCAAAAGCCGCCCCCACCGCCAAAGCCCGACCCGCCAAAGGAAAATCCACCAAACGACCCACCTGAAAAGACGAAGCACCTAACAACCGGGCAGCCTCCCGCACCTTGGGGTCAATACGACGCAAAGTAGGCACCACCGTACGCAAGACAAAAGGAATACCAATCAAAGCATGAGCCACCGGCACCAACCAACGCCACGACCGAAAATCCAACGGAGGGGCATCAAGAGCCACCAACATGCCGAAACCCAAAGTCACCGCCGAGACCCCTAAAGGCAACATCATGCCGAAATCAAAAAAATGACTCAGAGAACGGCGGCCATACACCACCACCAACGAAGCAAAACCACCTACCACCACAGCCAACGCCGTAGCCACCACAGCAAAAAGCAACGAATTACCCAAAGCAGTCATGGCCGAAACCGGAAGTAACGTCACCCGATCAGTCAGCGCCCGGTAGTTGCCCAGCGAATACCCGTAACCAGTAGCCAGCGACCGCTCCACCAGCACCAACATCGGAAGCCCAAGCGCCACCAACAACAACCCCAAGTTGGCTCCCAACAACCGTCGAGAAGGCACCGGACGAGAAACAAGACGAGTTTGCTCCCGGCCACCCCGACGACGCTGCAAAAAGTTACTAACCAACACCAAAGACATCACCGCCCCCAACTGCACCACCGCCAAAGCCGACGCCGACGCCATATCGCCCCGCCACACCGCATGACGCCAAATTTCTGTTTCCAACGTCGCCCGGGTAGGCCCACCCAAAAGTAAAATCACCCCAAACGAAGTAAAACAAAAAAGAAAAACCACCGAAGCGGCCGAAGCCACCGCCGGCGCCAAACGAGGCAAAGTCACCCGAAGAAAAACTTGACCCGGACGAGCACCCAACAACCGAGCCTGGTCCTCAACCCGACCATCAAGACCCTCCCAATAAGACCCCACGGTACGCAAAACAATCGCTAAGTTAAAAAATACGTGAGCGGCCAACAACGCCCACACCGTGTGACGCATACGAAACGCCCCATCGTTTAACCCAAACTGCTCAAACAATGCAGTGAACGCACCCGCCACCACCACCGTAGGCATAACAAACGGCACCGTAGCCAAAGCCCGCAACAAAGAACGCCCCCGAAAATGAAAGCGAGCCAACAAATGCGCCCCCGGCAAAGCCAAAACTAGAGCAAGCACCGTTGAAGCCGCCGCTTGCCACACCGTGAACCACAAAACCCGCCAAAACACCGCATCACGAAGCAAGCCCCAAAGGCGCTCCCCAGTAAAACCTCTCACCAAAATATTGGCCACCGGCCAAAGAAAAAACACTCCCAAAAAGGCGACAGGAACCAGTACCACCACAGGCCAAGCGAGGCGGCGCAAGGTCATCAACGTAAAACGATCTGTGTCCAACGTTCAGTCCACTCATTGCGGTGAGCCTCAATGTCGGCCGGCGAAAGCTGATACGGGTCCTCTGCCAAACGAGCAAAGTTCACAAAAGCTTCCGGCAAAGCCGCCGTCTGAGAAGCAGGAAAAACAAACATGTTCAAAGGAATATCCTCTTGAAAAGTATCCGACAACATGAAGTCAATAAGTGCTTGGGCAGCCGCTTGATGAGGCGTGCCCTTTAGTACCCCGGCAAACTCAATTTGTCGAAAACAAGTATCCAGCAACACCCCGGTGGGCGGAGACACAACTGGAGGATCGGCATAAATAAACTCAGCCGGAGGGCTCGAAGCATAGGAAACCACCAACGGTCGGTCACCGCCACCCGAAACAAACTGGCCATAGTAGGCCTCCTCCCAACCGGTGGTAACCGCTACCTCGTTACGTCGCAAAGACGCCCAATATTCTTCCCACCCATCGCCATATTCGGCAATGGTGGCCAACAGAAAAGCCAGACCCGGCGAAGAAGTCTCCGGATTTTGTACCACCAGTTGACCGGCGTAACGAGAATCAATCAAATCATCGAGGGAATCCGGCGGAGGCAACGTCTCGTCAAACCGATCACCCCAATAGTTGATACACACATCACCAAAATCAATAGGGGTCACCCGGTGCTGGCCATCGAGTTGCAAGGCCGAAGGGACGTTACTTAACGCCGGAGACGCATACGGTTCGAACAAATCGGCATCTAACGCCCTTTGCAAAAACGTGTTGTCAACACCATAAAGTACATCGGCCACCGGGTTGCCAGCCGTCAAAATAGCGGAAGCAACCATTTCACCCGCATCACCGCCCTCCAACAACTCCACCTGCACTCCGGTTTGATCAGTGAAAGCCTGCAAGGTTCCTTCAGAAACCCAGAAAGAACCGTGAGTTAGCAAGGTAATAGTTTGACCATCGATACCTTCCGGCACGGGCTGAGATGCTTCTTCACCACAGGCCACCAGCGTTAACCCAGCCAGTAAGAAAAAAGAAATGAGACGTTTCATGAGCGCTCCCTCCGCTGGCATTACCCAGTTCAGGTTTAGCGGGTCGGCAGTACCCCTGCAGCCTCGCCACAGCCTCTGCCCTCTCAGCCCGGCACAAGGCCCGAGCTCCCCGGTTTGGTTATCACTGAAAGACTAACCCTCAGAGCCCGCGAAGTCCACTGTCAAAGTTTGACGAACCACCGCCGACGAAACAGCCAAACGAATCTCATGAACCCCGAGGTCAACAAACCAACCATGCTGACCCCGATGCCCACGATGATGCCCACCAGTAGCCACCGGTACCCGATGATTACGCTCAGCATAAGTAGGGTCACCCGGGTCGTAATAAGCAAACGCCCGGTGATCCAACACCAAAGCCACCTCGGTTGTTTCACCGGGGGCTAACCACACTTTGGCAAAAGCTTTGAGTTCCTGCGGCGGGCGAGCCAACTCAGGATCTTGCGAGGCCACATAACACTGCACCACCTCAAAACCCGGGCGCTCCCCAACATTAGTTACGGGCACCGTCACGGTTAACGAAGCACCCGCTTCAAGATCGGCCAAAGAAATCGTATTGCCCAATGCCGCTTCACCCCAAGAAAATTCGGTATAGCCCAAACCATGCCCAAACGGAAAAGCCACCGGCACGTCTCTCGCTTGGTACCAGCGGTACCCCACAAACACCCCTTCGCCGTAACGCACTACCCCGGCCTCACCTGGATAGTTCAAAAATGCCGGAGTGTCTTCCAACCGGTGAGGCCACGAGTTAGGCAGCCGACCCGATGGCTCGTTATCTCCCACCAACACATCAACCAAAGCCTCAGACATCTCTTGGCCACCAAACCAGGTTTGCAGCACCGCCGGGGCATCCTCCGCCCAGTCGGTGGTCACCGCCGAACCCGTATTAAGCACCACCACAGTATTGGGGTTAGCTGCACACACCCGCCGAATCAACTCAGGTTGAGCCCCCGGGAGTTCCATAAACTCGCGGTCCCGGCCTTCGGTTTCCCAATCAAGGTTCGTACCCACCACCAACACCACGGCATCACACTCTTGAGCCACGGCCACCGCTCGTTCCATCAAATCATCCACCAGAGGGGGCCGCAAACCAACCTGCACGCCCTGTAAAAAAGAGCCCTTATCGCTAGCGAACTCCACCACCATCTCCACCGGCTGCCCAGCGGTCAGCTCTACGGTGGCTTCAATCTCAATACTGCCTCGACCAAAAAAAGCTTCCCCCCGAGGCAAGGTTTCCGTCACCCCATCGAGCACCACCTGGCCGTTGATAAACACCCGCGCATCACCAGCCTGAATAAGCGTGACCACATGCGGTCCATCCAACTCAGCAGTAAGTTGCCCCACCGCCCGAAACGAAAACACCCCCGGTTCCTCTGAACCCGACTGGTCCTCCGGAGTAAGCAACCGGCCCCCTTTGCCCGCAGCAACCACATACGGGTCGCCCTCCCAATTGGTGCCGTTGTAGTACTTGACCTCAAACCCCGGCGAGCCATCGGAACCAACCAACAACCGTCGAGGCACCGGCCGCGTAGAGCGATCGGTCACCGCCCCCACCTCGTGACGTACCCTGCAGCGACCATCCAAACGGGTCTGCAAAGCCTCCAACGGAGTAACCGCACGCTGAGGCACCAGCGCCGCCGAACCACCGCCCATCAACATGGCCGTTGCTGCATTCGGGCCAATCACCGCCAGAGAAGAAATAGTCGTCATATCAAGCGGCAACACGTCATCATTTTTCAGCAACACCATGGCTTCGGTAGCCGCCCGTCGCGCTAAGGCCCGGTGCGCCGGTACCTCAAGTTCTGCCTCGGGTTGGTCCAACGGGTTTTCAAAAGCATTGGTGCGTTCCAACAACAAAAGCAAACGCTGCACCGCTTCATCAAGTACCGACTCTTGTACCTCGCCAGACTGGACGGCAGCCACCAATTTTTCACCATAAAAAATCCCTGGCCCAGGCATCTCTAAATCCAACCCTGCATGAGCCATAGCCACCGTGGACTTTGCCGCATACCAATCGGTGACCACCACCCCCGTGAAGCCCCACTCTTTACGTAAAATTTCAGAAAGTAGCCGACTATTTTCCCCAGCAAACTCCCCATTAATCTGGTTATAAGCCGACATGATTCCCCAAGGCTCAGCCTCCGCGACCGCCATCTCGAAAGGCCGTAAATAGATCTCCCGCAAGGCCCGCTCTGGCACCTGCACATCAATACTGTGGCGCTCAAACTCAGAATCGTTAGCCACAAAATGCTTAATAGTGGTGCCCACGCCACCCCCTTGCACGCCCCGAATAAACCCCACCGCTATACGGCCAGTCAGGTACGGGTCTTCGGCATAGCACTCAAAATTACGACCCCCCAAAGGAGTCCGATGAATGTTTACCGTAGGAGCCAGCAACACATGGCAAGCCCGAGCGTGGGTTTCGAGCGCCAAAACTTCACCCAATTGTTCAACCAGCATGGGGTTCCAGGTAGCGCCCAACGCCGAGCCACACGGGATACACAAAGCAGGAATACCCGTACCCAACAAGCCAGACCCACGCGCCCCATTGGGGCCATCGCTCACCTTCAAACCCGGAATACCCAGGCGTTTGACCCCATGGCCATGCCACAAGCCTTCCCCCGTCATGAGGGAAACTTTCTCTTCCAAAGTCAAAGCGGTTAATAAAGAATCAGTGCGTTCACTCATCTCTCCATCATGGCCCACTTCGTTACCGTGGCGCTTATCGGCGTTTAGTTTTGCTCCGCCCACCACGCATCAAGACGCCCATGCAGTTCTTCTGTTCCAAGGTCGCCCTCGGTGCGTTTTAACGCCAACAAAAATGCCAAAGCTTGGCCCACCTCTGGGCCCGGAGAAAGATCAAGATGAATCATCACCGCCGCACCATCAATACCAGGACGTTCGGCTGCCTTACGGTCTTGTTCTGCCAACACCCCAATGCGGTGCTCCAGATCATCCATGGCCGCTTGCACCCCCGCTGCTTTTGCTTTATTGCGAGTGGTGCAGTCGCAACGAATCATGTGATTCAGTTTCCCCAACAACGGGCCAGCGTCACGGGCATAACGACGAACCGCCGTATCTGACCAGCCATCGGCGTACCCCTTAAAACGACCCGATAAACGCACCAGCTCAACAACTTGTTCCACCAAAGGTTCTTCGTACCCCAAAGCCTTCAAACGTTTCTCTGCCATACGCGACCCCACAATCTCATGGTGACGAAAAGTCACCCCACCGTGTTGAAACGACCGGGTCCGGGGCTTCGCTATGTCGTGGAAAAGCGCCCCCAAGCGCACAGTAATCTCCGGCTCCGTTTTATTAACCACCGCAATGGTGTGAGCCAACACATCTTTGTGCTTATGAATCGGATCTTGCTCCATAAGCAACAAAGGAAGTTCAGGTACCAAGAGATCCATTTCTCCCGACTCCACCGAGGCCCACAAACCGGGCGCACAGTCTTTTTCTAAAAGAATGGCCGATAAACGTTCTGCTCCAGACATGTTCTTGAGTCTAGAGATCAACCGGGCCGGCCCGTGGCGTGTACCGTCAAGAGAGCAATACTTAAGGTTTCGATGAACAACTGGATGCGCGACCCACGCCAAAAGGGATCACAAAGTTTCGGACCAGCGTTTGGTGGCCCGCGCCAACCAATGCCGTCTCGGCGTGGTGGGTTTTTTAGCGACCTCATAGCCGAACGCCGAGGACTCCTCGTCGGTCTCGTTGTGCTGGTATTTTTCATAGTTATTGCCTTTGGAGCCGACGGACGGCAAAACCCAGAAGAAGAACAACTCGGTTTAGCCGCCACCGTGCAAGGCGCCATGGTTCAAGCGGGGCTCCCCACCGTAGAAGTGCGCAACATTGACTGGACCATTGTTTTAGAAGGCCGCATCGCCACCACCGAACTAAAAGAAGCCGCCACCCGAGTTGCCCAAGCACAAAACGGGGTCGTCGGTGTAGACAATCGTCTTATTGTCCCCGAACCAGTAGAAATTGAAACCGACATTTCGCAACAACCCGACTTACCCGCCGCTATGGAAGACCTCCTGTTGCAAGCCCGCCTGAGCGCCACCGCGGCCTATACCCCCATACAGTTCGAAAGCGGCAGCGACCGTCTGGCTGAAGATTCTCTACCCGTTTTGGAGATGATCGCTACTTTTTTAACCAGCAACACTGCGGTACGGGTACAAATTATTGGCCATACCGATAGCGAAGGCGACGAAGGAGAAAACCTCACCCTGTCTACTTTGCGGGCTGAGGCAGTGCGCTCTCAACTCATCGCCCGAGGAATAGATGCCGAACGGTTGTTGCCTCTCGGCATGGGTGAATACGACCCCATCGCCGACAACGTCACCCAAGTCGGCAAAGCCCGCAACCGGCGCATCGAATTTCTGGTGCTCCCCGAAGGCAACGACGGCATGCCCGCCCCCACCACCACCGAACCCTCGGCCACCACCACTCTTGGGGAGTAATGAAAAAGCGCTCCATTTGGCGAGAACGCGTCACCAACCAAACAGCGGAACTCTTTAGCCACGCCCCCGACCCACTGTCCGGCACCTTTAACTATCCGGACGACCCGGGCCTCTTCGGCCCCGGCTCACCGACCTGGACCATCATGAGCGATGTCTCTACCTTTATCGGAGGCATCCGTTCGTTGCTGGTACAAGCCGCTCACCCGGAAGTAGCCGCCGGGGTAGGCGACCACTCCAACTATCACGCCGACCCGTTGGGGCGACTCTCTCGAACCGCTTCATACGTGACCGCAACTTCTTACGGAGCGTTGCCAGAAATTGATCAAGCGCTCTCCGCAGTACGTCTAGCCCACGTGCCCGTTTCTGGGACTTCTCACCGGGGCCTTCACTACTCGGCGGCCGCACCAGAGATGGCTGCTTGGGTGCACAATGCTTTGATTGATTCGTTTTTAGTCGCACACCAAACATACGGACCAGCGCCCCTTTCGCCGGCCCAAGCCGATGCCTACGTGGCCGAACAAACCCGGTTGGGTAACCGGATGAACGCCCGTCCCTTACCGGACACGGCGGATGAACTCAGCCGCTGGCTAGCCAGCCACCCTTCGCTAAGCGACTCCCCGGCAGGCCGCGATGCACTGCGTTTTGTCGCTCGCCCGCCTTTGCCGCTTTTTACTGCGCTGGCGTACCGCGTCTTATTCCAAGCAGCCGTAGCGACCTTGCCACCGGAAATCTGTCAAGCCATTGGGGTGACACCGCGACGAGGAGCCAAAAATGTAGGCCGGATGCTCATTAAAGTTCTCCGCCGAGCCATGGGCTATTCGCCAGCGTGGGGAGCCGCCTTAGATCGCTGCGGACACCCCCGGGTGAAAGGAAAACGAATTCGTTCCACCGAGGGAGTGACCCGTTAGTGGAAACTTGCCCATTGGACGTAACATTTCCCTTCATGGAACCAAGTAACCCAGATGTAGTGATTATCGGCGCAGGGGTTGTCGGTGCTTCCATCGCTTTAGAGTTGCAACGTGCGGGCCGATCAGTCACCGTGGTTGATAAAGGTGAAGCGGTCGGCGGTGGATCAACCAGTGCAAGTTCTGCGCTTATTCGCTTTAACTACTCCACCCGTTCTGGGGTGGTGGCCGCTTGGGAGTCTCTACACCTTTGGAAACAATGGGCTGAACATTTAGGGCCTATTGAAGGCCCTTTAGTTTCTTTTCTTCAGACAGGGATGCTATTAATAGAACCCCCAGAGTTTGATCGGGCACCGTATCGAAAGAACTTTGATGCCCTCGGCATCGACTACGAAGAACTTGATAATCAAGCATTGGCGGACCGGTTCCCTTCCTTAGAGACCGGACGCTTTTGGCCACCGGTGCGCCCAGACCAAGACCAATTTTTTGCTGACCCGGCCGGGTTAACGGGAGCCTTCTACACCCCCCAAGCTGGCTTTATTGACGATCCTCAATTAGCAGCCTCCAACCTTATGGATGCGGCTCGTCGCCACGGCACCATTGTTCGGCTGCGTAGTGAAGTAGCCGGCATTCTGCGCCAGGGGAACCAAGTCACTGGGGTAAAGCTGGCCAATGGCACTTCTCTTACTTCTTCGGTTGTCGTCAATGCCGCTGGCCCTTGGAGCTCGCAAATAAACCTTTTAGCTGGGGTAAGTGACGATGTAGCGATGACCCCTCAGGCGCTGCGCCAAGAGGTGCATATCGTGCCTGCTTCTGACGATTTCTCACTTGAAAATAACGGGCTCATGGTCGCTGACCTTGACCTTGGTTTCTACATGCGTCCACAATCCGGAGGCACGATGATCGTCGGCGGAGTGGAGGCTGACTGTGACCCTAAAGTATGGGTAGACGACCCAGATGAATTCCTTGAAACCACAACCGTTGATTTATGGGAAGCACAAGTTTGGCGATCTGCTCGACGCCTTCCTTCGTTGGCCGTCCCCAACCGGCCAGTCGGGCTAGCTAGCCTCTATGACGTCACCCCCGACTGGACACCCATTTATGACCGCACCTGCCTTGACGGTTTTTACTTAGCTTGTGGCACCAGTGGAAATCAGTTTAAAAACGCTCCACTCATTGGAATCATGATGGAGACCTTAATTACTGCTTGTGAAAATGGACAAAATCATGACCACGAACCGGTGCAGGTTCCGTGCATCCAAACAGGTTTGGCCCTCGACCTCGGAACTTTTTCACGAAACCGAACGCCGATCTCAAGCACCGGCACGGTGTTGGGTTAGTTATGTTCAAAACCGGCCTTTGGGTTTTTGCCGTTTTGTTACTTGCCGCCTGTAGCGCCAGTTCGTTAAACCTTCCGCCCGACACCACCACGGCCGCCGAGAGCGAAGCGGTTTTTTGCGCCATGTATCTAAACACGCAGAGATTTAGCCACAACAGCAGTTCTCCCGAAACAAACCAAATTTCTTGGGGGCGTCACGTAAGTTTGGCTCGCAACCTTACCCGGGTGGCTCCTCGCCAAATAGAAGGGGCTGTGTGGGATTACCTTCACGCCGTTGAAACCCAAGCACTTCAGGCCGAACAATTTGATTGGGTGGCCGTTGAAGAACTCCCGGTGTCGGCCCAACAGATCCTCAACCACCAACTTCGTGGCCTGCAAGGTGGCGTCAATTCATTGGCCTCTTTCGGTCGAGCGCGGTGCTAGACCCCCTTTCCCCTTCACTGGCCGACCTTGAGGGGTCTTTGCACCCACACCTGGCGGCCTTGCGCAGCAAAAACCCAGTGGCTTGGGTCGAATCTTTAGGCGGTTGGTTGGTGACCGATCGCGCTACCGCCCTGGCAGTAATGCGTGATTTTTCTACCTTTACCGTTGACGACCCGCGGTTTTCGACCACCCAAGTAATAGGTATTTCGATGCTGTCCGTTGATGGCGCACAACACGGTCGCCACCGAGAACCCTTTGTGGAATCTTTTAAATCATCGGCAGTGGGGCCGCACTTTGGTGAATGGATCGCCGTTGAAGCTCGCCGTCTGGTTGAGAGTTTCAAACCCCACGGTACGGCCGAACTACGCAGTGCTTTAGCCGCCCCACTAGCCGTGGCCACTATTATTGAGGTGCTGGGGTTGGTTGACGCCGAGGTTGATGAGGTCTTGGCGTGGTATCGCTTTATCGGAGAGGCCATTGAAGGCATAAACGCCGGGAGAGCCGTTGATGCCTCCGCCCAACAGTCTTTAGCGCAACTTCGCCACCATATTGACGAGGCAGTACAAAACGGAAACTCTCTCCTCGGGCAAGCGGTGACAACACTTACCGAAGAAGAGATTTTTGCCAACGCAGCGGTCATGATGTTCGGTGCTATTGAGACCTCTGAAGGCACCACCGCCGGCACCTTGCTGCATTTACTGCAACACCCAGAACAACTAGCTCAAGTACAAAATGACCGCTCGTTGGTGAGCGCAGCCATCGATGAAACTTTACGCCTAGAACCCTCAGTTACTTTGGTTGATCGTTACGCCACTACGGCTACCGAACTTGCCGGGGTAGCTATTGCTGAGGGGGATCTCGTCTCGGTGTCGTTAGCGGCCGCTAACCGTGACCCGGCCGTGTTTGACCTCCCTGATCAGTTTGATATTCACCGCCACAACCTTCGCCAACACGTCACCTTTGTGCAAGGCCCACACCGGTGTTTAGGCATGCACCTCGCTCGTTTAGAAACACAGATTGCTCTTAACGCCGTGTTGGATCATTTACCCGGTTTAGTTTTTGATCAACAAAATTCCACCCCCGCTCGAGGGTTGGTGTTTCGTAAACCAGCCGCCGTGACCGCTCTCTGGGAAAGTTCTACCAAACTGCCGTGAGGTCGAGGGCCAGCACGGTGCGAATGCGATTATGGAGCGCGGCGAAATCTGGGTGGCGGTCGGTGCGCTGAGCAGTGTCTTCTGGCCACTCCACCTGGGGAAAGCGTTCGCTTATCTTTTGCTGCCACTGGGGGAACAAGTTGGCGAAAGAATCGCTGGCCACCCCTGCCGCCAAGGCTTCTTCTTCGCCTTGGGGGGCGGCAAAAAGACCGGCGGTAAGCGGCATCACACGCTTTAAGGCAGCATCGAGTCGCTCGGACCCTTTTGTGGTTTGCAACAAACTCTCCAGCAAGGCTTCGGCATGACGCAGGTGGTAGGCCTCTTCGCGTTGAGCTCGAGCGGCGATATTCGCTAGTTCTGTCCAAGAAGATCCTGCCAGCACTGACCACCGGAGTTCTTCGGCTTGGTCATAGAGCCAGTGACGAATAAGCGTGTCTGCCCAATCAGTGAGGTTTGCCTCTACTAACTGGCAAGACCGGTACTCGCCGGGGAGGCGATGGAAAGCCAGATCATCCACCGCACTCTCGTCGTTGGCAATAAGAGCGTAGAGCAGTGCGGCGTGGCCCAGTTCGTCTTGGCCGATGCTGGCGAAAGCCATGTCTTCTTCTAAAAATGGGGCGACGCCTATCCATTCGGTGTGTTGCTGCCCCATGAAGTGTTCATCATCAGCCAGAGCCAGCAGGTAATTATGGATGGCTGGGGTGGTCATTGTTGCGCCTCTCGTTGAGATCGCCGATGCGTGGCCACCCGGCTCCCGTCGTTGTGGCGATGGGGTTTGTCTTCGTTGGGGGTGATGAACTGATCGTCGCCGAACACCAAGTGTTCTCGGTCAACCAACCACATGCGGTTTCCTTCGGCTCGCCGGGTGTAATTTTCTCTCGCCATTACTAAAGCCAACTCGTCGTTGGCGGCTTCGATGCTGCCAGCGTGGCGAAACTCGTCTTTGCCGTCACGCTTGAGGAACACTTCGTAGATGCGCATGATTAACCTCGCAGAACTTCTACGACTTCGGCACAAGCCGAACAAACGTGGATAGCCCGACAGCGGCTCGCCCCGAAGGGGGATTTTTCGGTAGTGGGTTCACCGCATCGGGGGCAAATGGTGGTGGAACCAATTTGTACAGCCACCGTAAACTCTTGGGCGAGCGCCTGACGTCCTTGATTGGTTACGCGTTCAATGGTCCATACCGGGGCAGGCAACCAACGCACTCGTGCTTGCTTTACCCCGGGGAGGGCGGCTACGGCATTTTGCACTTCATCAGCAATCATGGCCAAGGCGGGGCAACCAGAAAAGGTAGGGATCAAATCTATTTGAGCGTCACCTTCTGGGCTGAGGCGAGCGGCCTCAAAGAGGCCAAGATCCACGATAGACACCCCGGGGTATTCTGGGTCATCTACGGTGGCTACCGCATTCTGGAGATCTTGTTGGGTGGGCAAGGTGGCGACGATCATGCCGCTACCTCGTCAAGTGCTTGGCGTACCCACTGGGCGCGCTCCCAGTTGCCTGCAGCATCAGCGATGCGTCGAGACGAGTCTGGCCCGCCCATGGCCAGCGTTTTTTTCAGAGGCTCCCAATCAATTTCGCCGATCTCCCAGCGCTGAGTTTCTTCGTCGTAGCGCAGGTCCGGATCGGGGATGGTGAACCCGTAGCTTTGAATAAGTGGCACAAATTTTTGTATCCAACGGTCACGAAGCACCTCGTTGCGCTCGGATTTAATGTGCCACCGCAGAAGAACATCGTGAGGTTTGGAGTCAGGGCCGAAGAGTTGCATCGCAGGCCACCACCAGGCATCAATGGACTTTTGAAACATTTCTCGCTGAACATCGGTGCCTTCGGAGATGCGCAACACTGACTCTTCGCCAAAACGTAGGTGGAACCCTTCCTCGGCAATGATGCGCTTAAGAATGCGTTTGTAGGGCCCGTAGGAACAATTTTTAAATACTGCTTGTTGGCTCACCACGGCGGCGGCATCTACCAGGAAAGCGATCGCTACTTGGTCGCCCCAGGAGTTGACGCGGTAGTGAAAGACGTTGTGAAATTTGCTTTTCCCAGCGAAAAGGTCTTCCATCATTTCTTGTCGCGTTTTAAGCCCCAAATCGGCGGCCACCATGTAGAGCAAGTGGGCGTGGCCGATTTCATCTTGGGTTTTGGCGATGGCGGCCATTTTGTAACGCAGTCCGGGGGCCATGGGTATCCAGTCACGTTCGGTGAGGCCACCCATGAGTTCGCTGTTGGCGTGCATTTCTAAAAAGTTAAAGACTGCTTGGCGGTACTCATCGGGCATGGCATCGTCGGGCTCAACAATGCCGCCTTCGTTAAGAAATACTTCAAACTCGTCTAGTGATGCCCAAGTGCGTCCCATGTTGCCTCCTCGTAAACCTCTATTATGCAATATAATCAAACCTTTGTCAATATTTTCTTTCCTAAAGTTTCAGCGCAGCGACTATCCTCGTCTCATGATCAAACTTGGCTACCAAATACCTCTCTTTACCTACCCCAACGGCACCCCCGAAACACTTTTTGAAAGCGTAGCCGCCCAAGCCCTAGCCGCCGAAGCCCATGGCTTCGACACGGTGATGGTCATGGACCACTTGTACCAACTCCCCGGCCTCGGCGACCCCGAGGACTACATGATGGAGTGCTACACCCTGCTGGGCGCTCTGGCCGCCCGCACCTCCACCATAAAACTGGGCTCGCTAGTCACCGGCAACACCTACCGCAACCCTGCCCTGCTGGCCAAAATTATCACCACCCTCGACGTCGTCTCCCAAGGCCGAGCCATTTTAGGCATCGGAGCCGGATGGTTTGAGTTGGAACACGACTCCCTAGGTTTTACTTTTAACACCTTCACCGAACGCTTCGAAAAACTCGAAGAAGCCTTACAAATCATTCCCCCCATGCTGGCCGGCCAACGCCCCACTTTTTCTGGTCAGCACTACTCGGTAACCGACGCCATCAACCAACCCCCTCCCATCGGAAAAATCCCCCTCATGATCGGCGGAGGCGGCGAAAAGAAAACCCTCCGCATGGTGGCCCAATACGCCGATGCCTCCAACCTGATCTGTAATCCTGACGAAATTTCACGCAAACTTGACGCACTCGACCAACACTGCCAGCAACTCGGGCGGGCACGCAGCGAAATCAGCGTGTCCTGGCAAAGCACGGTAATCATTGCCCCCACCCTGGCTGAGGCAGAAGCCGAACGCACCGCCCTACTGGCTCGCCGCGGCTTCGACTGGGACTCCCTCGACCAAGGCTTCCAAGCCAAACTCATGCGCCGCATCATCATGGGCGGACCCGACGAAGTACGCCAACAGGTACAAAAGATCCTTGCCCTCGGCATAGACGGTCTGACCCTGAACATGCCCGCCAACGGCCACCACCCAGAAATAGTGGCCTTAGCCGGCCAAACCCTCGCCCCGCTTTTCAGCAGTGACTGACCCAACCCACTGTCTGCTCAAAGTCAAGGTAGCCCCCCGGTCCAGTCGGACCGATGCGCACTACGAAAACGGGGAAATCAAAATACGCGTAACCGAAGCACCCGTAGATGGTCGAGCCACCGAAGCAGCCCGACAGGCGCTGGCTCGAGCCCTAGGCCTAAAACGAAGTCAAGTACTTCTGGCTTCAGGAGCCACCGCTCGACACAAACGTTTTCGCATCGAAGGGCTCACCGAACTTGAAGCCTTAGCTCGCCTTGGTAGATGACCGACCGAGGCCTTGTAGCCTAAGCGCCATGCCCTCGTAGCTCAGTTGGATAGAGCGACCGCCTCCTAAGTGGTAGGCCGCAGGTTCGATTCCTGCCGAGGGCACCAAAGCGAGTACCGTAAGCAAATGACCAGCGCCGGAACCATGCACCTTTTTGACACCACCAAAGGCGCCGTAGTGCCTTTTGCCCCCGGGCCCGACGTCACCATGTATGTCTGCGGCATCACCCCCTACGACGCCACCCACCTTGGCCACGCCTTTACCTACCTCACCTTTGACCTGATCATCCGCCGCTTAGAAGACCTCGGCCACCACGTGCGCATGGTGCGCAACGTCACCGATGTAGACGACTCCATCTTGCCCAAAGCTAAAGAACTGGGCATTGACTACCTTGAGTTAGCTGCCCAAGAAATGGCTTTCTTTGATGCCGACATGGAGGCTCTTAATATGCGGCCGGCCGTCGCCGAACCACGAGCCACTGAATCCATTACGGCCATCATCAACCTGGTAAGCCGCTTGGAAACAGGTGGTCACACTTACCAAGTGGAAGGCATCACCTTTTTTGATGTGGCTACCCAAAGCAGTTTCGGCTCGCTCTCTGGCTACGACACCTCGGTCATGGAGGCCTACGCCGCCGAACGCGGCGGCCGCCCCGACGACCCACGACAACGCAACCCGTTGGACTTTGTACTGTGGCAGCCCTCGGCCGACGGCGAACCCACCTGGGACTCCCCTTTTGGGCCCGGCCGGCCCGGGTGGCACATTGAATGTTCTGCCATGGTTATGGACGAATTAGGCGAAACCATCGACCTGCACGGCGGTGGCAACGACCTGGTGTTCCCCCACCACGAATGCGAAGACGCCCAAAGCCGAGCCGCCACCGGCCAGCCTTTAGCCGACCATTGGATGCATGTGGGCATGGTGGCCTACCAAGGCACCAAAATGTCTAAGTCGCTAGGCAACCTGGTTTTCGTGCGTGACCTGCGCCAACAATACGACCCACGAGCCACTCGCTTAGCTTTGCTGGCCCACCATTACCACGAAGGCTTCGAATGGTTCGATGGCGATATCGAAGACGGGGTAGCCCGGTTAGAGCGACTAGAACGAGCCGTGAATTGCCCACTCGGCCCCGACCCCGCCCCCACCTTGGCTGCTGTACGGGCCGCCCTTGACAACGATTTAGACACCATCACCGCTCGAAATGCTCTCGATGCCTTAGCTATCGGGCTACTGGCCGGCACCGGCGATCACCCCGATGCGGCTGCCGGCTTAACCCAAGCCGCCGAGCTTTTAGGTATTCACCTCACCCACCTCGCTCCTTAGCCCGTATCCTGTTCGGGTGCTTCGCTTTACTGACAGCCTGACCGGCCAAAAAACAGACTTCGCTCCCCGCGACCCCGGCAAAGCCTCGGTCTACTGGTGCGGGCCCACCGTCTACGACGCCCCCCACCTGGGGCACGCTCGTTCCACCCTGGCTTTTGACGTGTTAGTTCGTTACCTCAAGTGGTCGGGCTACGACGTCACCTCGGCGTCGAACGTCACCGACATTGACGACAAGATCATCAACCGGGCCGCCGCCGAAGGCACCACCGAACCCGAATTAGCGCAACGCTTCGAAGAAGTATTTGTGTCCGAGATGGATCGCCTCAACATCTTGCACCCCGACCACCGCCCGCGAGCCACCGAATACATTGACCAAATGATTGCCGTCATTAGCGACCTGGTTTCTCGAGACATGGCCTACGCCACCGACTCCGGGGTTTACTACGCCGTCAATAACCTCGACGGTTACGGGGCACTAGCAAAACAAGACCTCGAACAACTGCGAGAAAACGCCGGCGCCCGCGTGGAGGTCGACAGCGACAAAAAAGACCCACTGGACTTTGCCTTATGGAAAGCCGCCAAAGAGGGTGAACCCACCTGGGACTCCCCTTGGGGCCCGGGCCGCCCCGGCTGGCATATCGAATGCGTGGCCATGGCACTCGACCTTCTGGGCGAAGACTTTGACATTCACGGCGGCGGCGACGACCTAATGTTCCCCCACCACGAAAACGAACGAGCCGAATGCTTGGGGTGCGGCCGCCCCTTCGCCCGCACCTGGGTGCACAACGGCATGGTGCAGGTAGGCAGCGAAAAAATGTCCAAATCGTTGGGCAACTTTCAAACCTTGGCCGACCTTTTAGACAACTGGGACCCTCGGGCCTTACGGTTGTTGGTTTTGCAAACTCATTACCGCAAAACCATGGAAATAACCGAAATCACGTTAACCACGGCGGCCGCCGCCTTAGATCGCCTTGATGCTTTCACTCGACGCATGGAAACCGCCGACCTTCCCGACCTCCCCAGCGACCCGGCCACCGTGGAACGCTTTCGCATCGCAATGGACGACGACCTGGGCACCGCCGGAGCATTAGCGGCCATCTTTGATGCCGTGCGTGACGCTAACCGAGCCCTCGACGCCGAAGACCACGATTCGGCTGCTGCCTTAACCGCCGCTGCTTTAGAACTCACCTCTGCTCTAGGTCTTGAGCTGGGCGACCAAGCCCGACCCGACCAAGGCGACCGAGCAGAAGTCGACGCCCTGGTAGCCGCCCGCAGCGCCGCCAAAGAAGCCAAAGATTACGACCTAGCCGACCAGATCCGCAAAGAACTCACCAGCTTGGGCATCGTGTTAGAAGACAGCACCACCGGCACCACCTGGCACCGCTCCTAACGCCAAATCAAACTCACCGTTCTGGTGGAATCGAACATCCCCGAACCTTGAGATGAAACATAGGGCCTGGCCCCATGTTTCATCTCGGGGAGATCTAGTTACGGGGAACGTCTATCCAAGGGATCTTTTTGTCGACCCGCACATCACCGGGAAGACCCAAAACCCGTTCACCCAAAATGTTGCGCATCACCTCAGACGTGCCGCCCTCGATGGTGTTGGCACGAGCCCGCAAAAAGGCGTAATGGGTGCGTGTCGCATCATGGCGTTCCCCATGAGCCGGACGGCGGCGCTCATAGCCCTCTTCGTAAAGTAAACCTTCAGCGCCCAAAAGATCCATACAGGTTTCGTAAATACGCTGATTCAGCTCAGCCGACTTGACCTTGCCCACCGATCCTTCCGGCCCAGGATTCCCCGCCTTGGAATTCTCTCGAGCCCGCCAGTTCGTCAAACGCAGCGCCTCAGCCTCAATCCACAAAGCAGACACCCGGTCGCGCATAACTTCCGCTTCAGAAGAAGCCAACGCTTCGCGCCGATCTTTCCACAAACGCATCAGGTCAGCAATAGCGCCCGAACCCTTTTGCACCGTGCCGCCCAAAGCAACCCGCTCGTTCATCAACGTCGTGACCGCCGCCGCCCAGCCGCCGCCCACTTCGCCAAACACCCGGTCATGAGGAATACGCACATCATCAAAAAACACTTCGTTGAACTCCGCCTCACCGGTAATTTGATGTAACGGACGCACCTCCACCCCGGGAGACTCCATATCCAACAAGAAGTACGTTAAACCCTTGTGCTTCGGCTGATCCGGGTCGCTACGAGCCACCAACATGCCCCAGCGCGAAACATGAGCCAAAGTAGTCCACACTTTTTGCCCATTAACAATCCATTCATCGCCATCACGCACCGCCCGAGTGGCTAAACCAGCCACATCCGACCCCGCCCCCGGCTCAGAAAACATCTGACACCAAATTTCTTCGCCAGTAAACATGGGTCGCAACAAGCGTTTTTGCTGCTCCGGCGTCGCATAAGTAAGCACCACCGGGCCACCCATACCGATACCAATGGGGTTGATCAACAAATCGTGGTAAGGCACCCCAGCGGCCCGCAACTCAGCGTCAACCACCGTTTGTAGCCGGCGACTCGACAAACCCAAGCCCCCCAAGCCTTCAGGAAACTGCACCAAAGCCAAACCTCGGTCAAATTGCTCACCGCGAAAAGTGAACTGGTCGACTTGCGTGTGGTCAACTTCAGCCAAAAACTGGGCCGTCAACTCGCGAATCTCCGCTTCGGTAACTTCAGCCATAACAACCTCTCTTAAACCCAAGACACGGTGCCTCAAGCCGAACAGAACCTAGCCCGGTTCGTCAGCCAAAACTAAATCGCGCCACGCATAAAGAAAACCATCTCGCGAACCCGAATAAACCGAGCCCTTCCACACCGTTACCGAAGACTCCACACAAGCGCCCGTCGTCACCTGCCACAACTCCGGCGGGCTTACTGACGTATCCGAAACATCAAAAGCGCGCACCCTGCCCGAGCAATCGCCCATAACCATTACCCCATCCACAATGGTGGGCGACGACCACGTCGGACCAGGCAAATCCAACGACCAACGGATCTCCCCGGTCGCCCGATCAATGCCATGAACCAACCCTTGGTCAGTAGGCACAATAACCAAATCCTCATAAATGGCCGGGGTAGCCCACACCCCCGAATTCACATAAGGCCGGTCATGCACCGACCACACCACCGGATCATCTGGGTTGCCAGGATCCAACTTTATGATCTGACCCACCTCTTTAGACCTCTCGGTGCTGCGCTCGTACTCCACCCCTACATAGAGAAACCCTTCATCATCAGGAACAATGCTGGCATCTACATCGTCGCCGGCCCAAAAACGAAACACCCGATGCGGCTCCACCCCATCTTTAAGCCCGCCGATGTCCCACCCCTGCACCAACCCACCAGAATTAGCAAAGTAAAGCACATCGCCCAAAATCAACGGCGACATTTCGATAGACACGTTGGATCCCACCGCCGAAAGAAGCTGCTCATCCCAACCAGCAAAATCCCACAACAACTCTGGCTCCACCGTGACCTGCCCCAAATCGTCATAACCCCGATTCAACTTAATGATATGAAACCGGCTGTTCTCTCCCCCAGCAAATAAATAGTCGTCGATGACCAAAGGTGCAGAATCCCAGTCGTTGTTCCACTTGGTGGGCGACACGTCATAGGCATGCAACCGCCACAACTCCACCGCTTCGTCCCCTTCGATACCCAATACACGCAGATAGTTGTCTCGCGAACCGGTATAGACCAGCGGAAAACCATCCGGATCCACAGTTACCGAACCCTTAATTATGTCCCCAGTAACGAAATCTGGCAGCAGTCGCTCACCGGTTTCCGCATTCAAAAAATGCACCTTGGCGTCATAGGCCCCAAAAACCAGCCAAGTGATTTCCCCACGTTCAAAAATCGCCGGTTGGCCAGTCCAGCCCATACCGCACCACTGTTCATCTACCCCAAAGACGCTGCTCATTGAACACATGGCCTGACCAGCAGGAAAACGCCACGCTCTTTCTGGCTCTTGAGGCACCGGGCCCTCGCCATGCCACCGACGGGTCGGTGAACCGCGAAAAGTCAAGACCCCCGACACCGTGTTGCCCCACGGTTGGCCGATACTTAACGGGTCAACCCACCCAGAAAAAGGCGGCAGCGTGGTGGTAGTCGTCGTAGCGAGCACCACCGGTACGGTAAGAACCGGCGGCGGAGAACTCGTAGTCGGCGGCGCACTGGTGGCAATGGACAGAACTGGAAGCGGCTCGATAGCTGCTTCATCAACGTCGCTTGTTAAAAATCCAACAACTCCGACCACCGCCCCAGCCAGAAGCATCAGCACCGTAAAAATGCGGCGCATAATCAATGCCGTCTCACAAGAGCTTAAGCGAGGTCTAACCCATCGGGGTCAAAATCATCTAAAGACATTTGCTCGTCGTCGTCTTCGCCAAGCAAATCTCGTTGATCCCAATCAAAATCATCGGCCGAACCAATGGGCGATGCTGGATGGCGATCTACCCCCAAAAATGCTCGAGCCAGTAACGGGGTACGAGTCGGCTCCGGAGCGGGGTCAAGCGTTTCGCCGTCGTTTTCTTCTGTCAAACGGTTACGCAAAGGGTGGGTGGCTTCAACAACCGGACGAGGCGCAGTTGGTGTCGGGTCAACCAGACGTCCCACCGACGAGGCAGGCCGTACAAAAGCCACCACATCGCCGCCCGGGCGTTCATCCAAAATATCCCAACCCTGTGGGGCCTTCATACGATCCAAATGGACCTCACAAAGAGCAACCCGGCCCGGGCCGTCAATTTCCCCCGGGTCGCGAACGGTAAAAGTCAAATTGTTGTGGTTCATGATGACCAACACAATGGCGGGGCCGTTACAAGCTGGTCGCATACATAGGTGGCGCATAAGGGAAACGCTAGCCTCGGCGCCGACCTCAATCGGGGACACCCCAGCCCACACCTTCGCCCTCTATGCTCAGCGCATGATTAACCGCCCCGTACTCGGTCTCGATGCCGACGACACCCTTTGGGAAAACCAGGCACGTTTCGATACGGCCCAAGGCGAATTTCGTCAATTGCTTTCCCCTTGGGCCGACGGAGAACAAGTTGATGCTTCTCTCCTCGCTCTTGAACGAGTCAATATTGAACGCTACGGGTACGGCGTAAAAAGCTTCACCCTTTCTTGCATCGAGACGGCCATCAACCTGACCGAAGGCGCTATTGATGCCCAACAGATTTCTCGAATATTGTCTACCGGTCAAGCCCTCATTGATCACCCGGTTGAGCTTTTACCGACAGTGGCCGACACCCTGCACCTTCTTGGGGAAAGCCACCGCTTGATGCTCATCACCAAAGGAGACCCCGCCGACCAGCATCGCAAAATTTTAAACAGCGGCATCGTGGATCATTTTTGGGCTGTTGAGGTAGTGCGAGAAAAAGACCCTCACACCTATGGCGCTCTTTTGCGGCAACACCGAGTTGAACCCAACCAGTTCACCATGGTCGGCAACTCCGTGCCTTCCGATGTACTCCCGGTTATTTCTTTGGGGGCCCAAGCCATACATATACCTCACCACACCACTTGGGGGCATGAACACGCCGACGATGCATCTTTAGTCGGAGTGGACTTTCCGGTATTGGACTCTTTTAGTGAACTCCCTGCCCTATTAGCCGAGCGATTTATTTCTTAGGTAACTACCTTGAGCGGCCGCTTGGCGCATAGCGGTTGCCACATCAATGACCCAAGGCCCGTTGCGTTCAACCCATAATTCGGCCTGGGCGCCTTCCGCTAAACGCCTTTTGCGTTCGCCATCAAAAGCCAACAAGATTGGGCCCTCTACCCTCACCCGTTCACCAAGTTTGAGGCGTCGCACTTCCTGAAGCCCGAGGTCGTCGTAATGGCCGGGGGCTGTCGGACCTCGCAATACTCGTTCGCTTGCTGCAGGCGGGGCAAAACGAATCAACAACCCTGCATCGTCGTCGGCGGTGATCTCTTCCACCAATCCACCAACCCCCGCAAAACCAACCGAAGCCGGGTCTGCTCGAGTCAACACCGCAATCCCTAAAGTTTTCGGGTCAAAAAGCTCCAACGAACCGACGTAACGGTCATCTACCGACACCGCATCGATTAAGGCCAAGTCTGGTTCTTCAAGGTTCCCTTGGTCATCCCAAACATCTAGGCGAACGACCTTCGCCGGCCCCGCCACCTCACCGATAGCTACTCGGCCGGTTGCTACATGCCCTGCGGCGGCACCGGCCACCGTGGCTTCCACAAAAACCGGGAAAGCATTATTGGTGCCAGTAGATACGGGGATCACCGGGATATCCGGCCAGGATTGAGCGGCCACCCGATTCGTCCCATCGCCCCCCAGTACCAAAATCACCGCACAACCAGCATTGCGCATCCACTCCACGGCGTGGTAGGTGTCGCGTTCAGTGAACGTCAACTCCGTACCCACCCAATCCAGGTCAAGACCTTTAATGGTTTCGGTAGCCCGGCGCACAATGCCGTGCGGGTCACCGTGAACAACAAAACGGTGCGCTCCTGTTTCAACTGCCCCCAACACCACCCGTCGCACAATGTTGGCTTTGTCGGCCACCGTGACGCTTCCTGCAGCGGCGATAGCGCGCCGCACATCTGTCCCCGACCGAGGGTTAACCACCAAGCCGATAGGGGCAACATTTTTTTGACCATCTTTTTCCATAGCTTGACCGTAATAGGCTCTCCGCGGTGACACCTGACCGGACGCCCCATGCTGTAGTAAATTCTTTGCTGATCTAAGGTAAACCCACATGAATAAAGGCGACCATGGCGGCCGTGGACTGACCGCTCGCCGCAACCACATTAAACAACGACCCAACTACCGGCAGTGGGTGCTTTACGTTGCTTTGTTCAGCACAGCTACCGGTAGCTACCCGGTCACCGTGCTTTCAGCGTCCTTGCCCCGTATCGCTACCCAAATCGGCACCACCGATGACACCATCATTTGGGTGATCGCCGCCCCCCTGTTGGCTTTTGCCGTCGTCACCCCCATCGCCGGCAAACTTGGCGACCTTTACGGACACCGTCGTATTTTTCTTTTAAGCTTCTCCTTGGGTGCCGTGCTTTCTTTAGCCACCTCACTGGCTTGGGACATTACCTCGCTCATCGTTTTACGTACCCTGGCCCAAGCTGCCATGGCCTCGGCCGGGCCTTCCACCATGGCCATGATCGTCAGTATTTTCCCTCGCCGCGACCGTTCGAAAGCACTCGGTACATGGGCCGCCGTGGTGGCACTTTCCCCCGCAGTGGGCGTAGTCACCGGCGGGCCACTTATTGAATGGCTGGGGTGGCGGGCCTTGTTCGTAGTTCAAGGGAGCGCCGTGCTGATTGCCCTCTGCTTAGCCCTGCTGGTGGTCCCAGAAACCCCCACGCGACCCGGTGTGCGATTTGATCTCCCCGGCTCGTTTGCTTTGGGCGTTGGGGTCAGCGGCCTACTTTTAGGCATCAACCGCGGTATCGCCTGGGGCTGGGGGCACCCCATCGTGTTGGCCTGCCTCGTGGTGGCTCCACTTTCGCTCGCCGCTTTTACCATCATTGAGCGTCGCACCTCTTCTCCGTTGCTTCCCCCGGAATTCCTTCGCCGCCCCAACTTCACCTACCCAATTTTGTCTCAAGCAGTTATGCAAGCGGGCTACATGGGGGCCATGGTTATGGCGCCTTTTTTACTGGCGCGCCTTTGGGGGTTTCGCCCCACCATTATCGGATTACTTATGCTGCCTCGCCCCCTCACCTTTGCGTTAGCAGCTCGCTTAGGGGGCCATCATGACCCACTACGGGGCGCTAAAAAAGTTGCGGTCACCGGCATGCTGGTTTTTGCCGGAGCCATGGTGATCGCCGGGATAGGCGCCCAACAGCATTGGCTTTTTCTCTTTATTTCTGGTGCCGCATTGGCCGGGGCAGGCAGCGGTTACATCCGAGCCGCTGTTACCAACGCCGTGACCACCGCAGTGGGCGACCAAGACTTGGGCATCGCCGGGGGAACCATCAATATGGTGCAGCAAGTGGGGGCTGCCTTAGGCATCACCGTGCTTACCGCCCTCATGGGCGATCACGTAGATGGCACTTGGTTCTTATTTTTGCATCTGGGTGCTGCGGCCGTGGCCATCGTGGCCGCTCTGCTCGCTACCCGTATCGTGGACCAACCGACACCGGTTTAGCGGTAGTCGTAAAACCCTTGGCCAGATTTTCGTCCGAGATGCCCAGCAGCCACCATGCGTTTCAACAATGGTGGCGGAAGGTAAGAGGCGTCGCCGTATTCTTCGAACAAGGTTTCTCCGACCAGCATCATGGTGTCGAGGCCGATCATGTCACTGAGTTCTAGGGGGCCCATCGGGTGCGCTGCACCGAGTTTCATGCCGGCATCAATGTCTTCGGCGGTGGCGTATCCCGCTTCGTACATTTTCATGGCCGCCAACAGGTAAGGGACCAACAACATGTTGACCACAAAACCGGCCCGATCTTGGGCGGCCACTACCGTTTTGTTGATGACCTCGGTGGTGAAGCCGGTGATGCGTTCGGTCACCGAAGCATCGGTGCGCACCGATGGAATAACCTCTACCAGTTTCATGATGGTAGCTGGGTTGAAAAAATGCATCCCAATAACTTGTTCCGGGCGAGCCGTACTCATGGCAATATCGATAATGGGTATTGACGAAGTGTTGGTAGCCAATATGGCTTCCGACGAGGCCAGCACCGCATCGAGGTCAGCAAATATTTTCGCCTTGAGGTCGAAAGATTCCACCACGGCCTCTACTACCAAATCACAATGAGCGAGGTCGGCCATTTCGGTGGTGTAAGACAAGTTGGCCAGGGTCGCCCCATGAGCATCTTCGTCAAGTTTTCCGCGTTCTAAAGCTTTTGCTAAAGAACGTTCGATACCTGCTTGGCTTTTTTCGGCAGCTTCGGCACTGATTTCTCGCACCACGGTAGGGAGCCCGGCTTTGGCCATAACCTCAGCCACGCCGCCGCCCATTTGGCCGCCGCCTACGACGCCGACCCGTTCAATGCCAAATGCTGCAGCCATTTAAGAAGCCTCGGACTCAGTGATGGTTATGGATTCAATGACCACATCAGCCAACGGGCGGTCACCGGTAGCGGTGGCTACATTTTGAATGGCTTCGGCAACTTCGAGCCCTTTGAGGACTTGCCCAAACAAGGAGTACTGCGGCGGTAGGCCACAACCGCTCGCGCCGGTCACGATAAAGAATTGACTGCCGTTGGTGTTGGGCCCGGCGTTAGCCATAGCGAGGGAACCGATCTCGTAGCGGCCTGGTGCAGGGAGTTCGTCAGCAAACTGGTAGCCCGGTCCGCCGCGGCCCGTACCAGTGGGGTCGCCACCTTGAATCATGAACCCGTTGATTACCCGGTGAAAAATAATGCCGTCGTAGTAATGCCAGCGAGCCAAGTAAACAAAGTTGTTTACTGTTTTGGGGGCCAACGCTGCATTGAGGTGAATGGTCATGGTGCCGGCGTTGGTCACCATTTCTGCTGTGTAGGTTTTTTCTGGATCAATGATCATGGGCGGCTGGCCGACAAAGTCGGTTCGTCGTGGGCTGGACCCGTCTACTTCTGGGATGTCGCTGGTCTGATCGTTCACAGTATTCTCCTGAAATTCTCGTCGCCACCGTTTAGCGGCGCACCCAAGAGGCTAGAGGCCGAAAAGCCAAGCCAAACCCTCAGGGTCACCCAATGGGCTTCAATGCTTTATTAGGGTGCCATCATGGCTTCTTGGCCCGCACCGCAACCTGTTTTGGCTCTCCAATGGGCCGCTAACCCGCCGACCGGTTTTCAAGACACTGCCGACTGGGTTGGGCTAGCTTGCCGTTCCTGCGAGGTCAGATGGCGCGGCCATGTTGGTGACCCCTGCTGGTCGTGCGGCATCCAAGGCCACCGGCCGTCTGGCACACGCCTTATTCCTTGTTAGGCACTGCTAAATCTCGCGCCAACATTTGCACCGTTTTGGTGTCTCCTTCGGTGTCTTGGCTCCCCACTGGTTCAAACCCGAAGGCGGTGTGAAAGGCCAGAGACCGTTCGTTGCGGGGCCGGGTATTTACCTCCGCACAAAGCACCGGGTGGTCGGCGGCTTGGTTAATAAATGCCCAATAGAACGCTTGGCCCATGCCTCGCCCGAATGCTGGTGGAGCCACCACCACTCGATCGACATAAAGGAAACGGTCGTAACGACTGCTGAACCATTGGTAGTTTGCGCTGGGATAAGCCAAGCCAGCGCCTTCCAACCCAATTAAAACCCCTGAATGCGGCTTTCGATTTCTCCTACTAAAAAAGTGTGCGCAACCTCGGCGAACCTTTCCAGGTCTGCGATTTCTAAAAGGTTCACAGCCGGGACTGCTTCGTTGTTAAGAGCTAACACGTCAAAGAGGTCTGTGGGTGGGGCGGGGCGTAAAACTATCTCGGCCTCAGCATTTATTATTTTATTCATCTCGTAACCTTCCTCTTATGAACGAAACTGAACATCAACGGTCAGCCGCTCGGGTTGTTGGCGGTACCAAAATTTACGGCGATGGGACCACCGAGGTGCGTGCCCTTGACGAGGTGACCGTCGATTTCACTACCGGCCAATTCACGGCCATCATGGGCCCGTCGGGATCGGGGAAGTCCACCCTTATGCATTGTGTGGCCGGTCTTGACACTTTGACCAGCGGCCAAGTCTTTTTAGGCGACACCGATTTAGGGTCGCTTTCGGAACGCCAGTTGACCTTGTTGCGGCGCCACGAGGTGGGCTTCATTTTTCAATCTTTCAATCTTTTACCCACCCTTAATGCTCTAGAGAACCTGACTTTGCCTTTAGATCTGGCTGGGGAAAAACCCGACCCGGAGTGGCTAGAACAAGTTATTTCAGCGGTAAGCATCGGCGACCGCCTAGATCACCGTCCTGACCAACTTTCCGGCGGGCAGCAACAACGGGTGGCCGTAGCTCGGGCTTTGGTCTCTCAGCCTTCCATTATTTTTGCTGACGAACCGACCGGCAATTTAGATTCCACCACTGGGTCCGAAATGCTGAACTTTTTGCGTTCGGCGGTAGACGATCTGGGCCAAACACTGGTCATGGTGACCCACGATGCGGGAGCCGCCAGCCGCTCCGACCGCGTGCTGTTTCTGGCCGATGGGTGCATTGTTGATGAAATGGCCAACCCCACCTCGGACGCCATTTTTGACAAGATCAAAGACCTCGAGAGTTAACCCGTGTTTCGTCTTACCCTGCGTAATATTTTGCGCCGCAAATTGCGTTACGCCCTCACCACGCTGGCCGTGGTTTTGGGGGTGGCTTTTCTGTCCACTTCTTTTTTCCTGACCGACCACATTCGCGACACCTTTGACGAATTAGCTAGCGACATTAGTGGAAAAAGTGACCTAACCATCCGCACCTCGGTCGGTGAAGGCAGCCGCATGAACCGCCTCCCGGTGCCCGAAGGCGTACTGAAGTTTGTTACCTCCGACATAGACGGAGTAGCCGCTGTATCCCCGGGAATTCTTGTTCCACAAGTAGCACCCATCGTGGTGGGTGTCGACGGAGTAGCCGCACCCATTCCTGGTAACGGCCCACAATTTGGCGGCAACCACGGTGAAATACCAGAACTTACGCAGACCTACCTCACCGGTGGCCGGGCTCCTCAATGGTTGGGTTCGTTAAAAGACGACCCCACGCTAATCGGAGAGTTCGCTCTTGATAACCGCAGTGTGACCATAAACAACATGGTTTTGGGGCAGGTTTATTCGGTAAGTAGTTCCACCGGAAACCGAGACTTCACCTTGGTGGGGCAGTTTAACTTTGGTGCCCCTGACGAAAACAAAACTGTTGGGGCCTCTATCTCCACTTTTGAGCTGCGCACCGCCCAAGAGTTCCTCAACATGGAAGGCTTGCTTAGCCAAGTAGACATTCTGCTTGATGAGGGCGCCGACGCCCACCAAGTAATGGCCGAAATTCAAACCGGACTTGACCAAGCCATGGGGCAATTCCTTCTTGACCTACCTACCTACTCACCGGAAATCCAAGAACTTTTAGCCCCTTATTTTGGCGCCACCCTTGAGGTAGTCACCTTCGAAACCATCGTTGACGAAACCCAAGAAGACTTCGATCAGTTTGTCTCCATCATCTCTAGCGTGTTGTTGGCCTTCGCCATCATCGCCGTAGTGGTTTCAACCTTCATCATCAACAACACTTTTTCTATCGTCTTGGGCCAACGAGTGCGGGAGTTGGCGTTACTTCGAGCGCTAGGGGCCACCGGCCGCCAAGTCAGCCGGTCGGTACGTGGTGAAGCGGTGATTATCGGCGCTGTCGCCACCGTTATCGGGCTGGTCGTTGGTTACTTCTTAGCTACCTTCTTGCGGTTTCTTTTGGTCGCTTTAGATTTTGGCAACCTCCCCGGGGTCCTTCCGATTCGCCCCCGCACCATCGTGGTGGCAACCCTGGTGGGGGTCGGGGCTACCTTAGGCTCCGCCATTGGGCCTTCCCGTAAAGTACGCACCATCTCGCCGGTAGCCGCCCTACGAGACGACGTGCGCCTTACCCCCACTGGTTTACGTCGCCGCCTGCAAGTGGGTGGACTCATGGCCTTATCTGGGGTGGCCCTTTTAGCGCTCGGCATGGCTGGTGATCTTGCCACTCGTCCGCTGCTTCTTTCTTTGGGGCTCGGCGCATTGGGCATCTTTTTCGGCGTTTACCTGCTTAGCCCGGTTATCGCTCGCCCTATTGCCGACCTTCTGGGTTGGCCTATTGAAAAACTTTTCAAAATCCCGGGCCGTTTAGCCCGAGAAAACGCTCGCCGTTCGCCACGGCGCACCGCCGCCACCGCCGCAGCGCTCACCGTTGGTTTAGCGCTTGTTTCTTTGGCCGCCGTGGTCAGCGATTCCATGAAAGCCACCTTCGTGGGGGCAATGGACGAAAGCGTTCGCTCGGACCTCTTTATTTACACCGGCAGTTTTGACCCAATGTCGGGTCTCCCCGACAACTTGGCTTTGGGTCTTAGAGACCTCACCCAAAACCAACCAGAACTCATTGACTCGCTGGTGGTTTACCGCGGCGGCATAGGGGCCATGAGCATAGAAGACAGCGTCAAAGACGTCTTTAGTGCTGACCTCGCCTACTTGGATGACCACCTTGATTTACAGCTTGTTTCTGGACTCTCCGCTAACCCTCCGGTAAACGGGGCTACCGAAAGTCTGCTGGTGCATGTTGACCCGGCGGGCGACCTCAACCTAGAAATAGGCTCTCTGGTGGTGGCAGAGTTCCCTGGCGAACGGTCGGTCACTTTTTCGGTGGGCGCCATTTTTGAAGACTCCTCTATGTTGGGCAACTGGGTGGTCGACAACGGCACTTTCGATCGATACCTCCCTCGGTCTATTGATAACTCCATGTCGGTGGCCTTCAACGAGGTAGCCAATGTTGAGCAGGCGCGTTTTGCAGTAGAGACGATCAGCAACGAGTTTCCACAAGCCACCGTAGAAAACTCTTTGGAGTTGCGTCAATCCATGGAGGCCCAACTTGACCAACTTTTGGCCATCATCACCGTTTTCTTAGGTCTCTCGTTGCTCATCGCGGTGCTGGGCATCACCAACACCTTGGCTCTCTCGGTTTATGAACGCACCCGAGAACTGGGGTTACTGCGGGCCGTCGGCATGACCCGCCGACAACTCCGACGCATGGTGCGCTGGGAAGCCGTAATCATTGCTCTCTTCGGCGGTGTGCTGGGGGTAGCGATGGGTGTGCTCTTTGGATTAGCCGCTATTGCCGCTATTCCCGAGACCTTCGTTGACGTGGTGTCGGTGCCGATGGCCAAACTCCTGCAATACTTAGTCATCGCCGCAGTATTCGGCTTGTTGGCCGCCATTTTGCCCGCTCGACGAGCGGCTCGTCTCAATGTGCTGGAAGCCATCTCTCATCACTAAATATCTCACCGCTAACGGGCAACAGGCCATGTGACAAGCACCAGAGAACTATTTCCCAAGGGGGGCAGGTAACGGCTCTTCATGCAAAATAGCCACTCGTTGGGTCGCTCGAGTAAGCGCCACAAATAGAGACCGCAGGCCCTGGGTTTGTTCGGCCACTATTCGAGCCGGTTCCACCACTACTGCAGCATCAACTTCCAAGCCTTTTACCAAATTAACCGGCACCACGGCCACCGAAGAATCCAGCCCCTGACGAGTCGGGCGGCCAAACGAAACCCCCGCCGCTTCAAGCAAGGCTTCAACTTCCTCCACCTGCGAAGCAGCCACGATTACCGCAACGTTGCCGGCCCCCGCTGCCGCAGACTCCTCTGCCACCGTGGCCACCAAACCCTGCGTCGGGTCATCAAACCGGGCCGCTATCACCCGAGGGAGCGCACCCTCACTACGTACCGCCCGAGGCAGGGATAAATTCGGGGCCACGGCCGCTAATACTCGGTTGGGCATTTCCATAAGGGGCGCCGGAATGCGATAACCCACCGTTAGTTCATAGCGCCGCACCGGTTCTTTATTGGGCAAATGCTGCAAGATATTGTCCCAATTATCTTGCGCCCAAGCTCCGGTGGCCTGGGCAATGTCGCCGACCACGGTCATTGACCCATTTAACGAACGCCGCTTCAACATGCGTAGATCCATTGGCGAAAGGTCTTGCACCTCATCGACCACAATGTGCCCGTAAGTGCGAACTGAATCTGTAGAGCGACGGCCCGGACGAGGCCCAAGGGCAGCCCGGGCTTCGTCAAGTAGCGGCGCATCTGAAGCCGACCAGCGGATCTCTGCTGCATTTGGTCGGCGAGGACAAAACAGCGCTTCAACTTGATCTTTATTGAGTTGCCGATCGGCGGCTTGAATCAGAGCCCGGGAGCCGAAACAATCGTTCAATAATTGAGCCGGAGTAAGCACCGGCCACATCCATTCCAAAGCTTCCCGTACCAACAGGTTGGATCCCAAACGCTCCGCTAAACCTTCCGGGTCGAGGTCCTCGTTGCTGCTGGCCGCCAACGCAGCAAACAGTTCGGCCACTATGTATTTCCGTCCGGCGTTATGGGTGCGAAAACGGCGCTGCGCTTCAGCCACCATGGCCGCCGACTGCTCAACAGAAACCGTTAACCATTGCAGTCCAAAACCCAAGCGAAGGTCTGTCCTTAAGGGGCGCTGGCGGGTTCGTACCGCTCGAGTAATAAAACGAATCATCCGCAAGTCGCCTTTGAGTAAGGCCACCGCTTCAGGGTCTCGGCGGTCGTCTACCCAAGTGCGGCCCACCAAGTCGGCCACCGAAGCCATTTCAATACCGGCCTCCCCCAAGGAGGGCAAAACTTGTTCTATGTAAGCCAAAAATAGCCGATTGGGTCCCACCACCAGCACCCCTTGGCCATCCAGAGGAAACCGGTGGGTATAAAGCAAATAGGCCGCCCGATGCAGAGCCACCACCGTTTTGCCGGTACCTGGGCCCCCTTGAACGGCCAACACTCCTGGCAAAGGGGCGCGAATAATGGCGTCTTGTTCGGCTTGGATGGTGCCTACGATGTCGCCCAAACGGCCCGTGCGCTCGGTTTCTAAGGCGGCAATAAGCGCACCTTCACCCCGTAACCCTTGGCCGTCGTCGGTACGGAACCGCTCTAAATCGCCAAACAGTTCGTCCTCTATGCCCAGCAACTGGCGGCGGCGGCTAATGAAATGCCGACGGCGCTGCAAACCCATAGGCGTGGGGCCGGTCGCTCGATAGAAAGCCTCAGCAATGGGGGCCCGCCAGTCCACCACGATCGGATCTTGTTTTTCATCCCATACCCCGACTCGGCCGATATAAAAACGGCCCTGTTCGGCTTCGTCTTCTTGGTCGATGCGGCCAAAAATTAGCGCCGCTTCGCCCAGCTCAAGTTCGTTCAGTCGGTTAGCCACTGACTCCCAAATTGACTCTCGCTCAAAGCGAGCCTGGTTTGTGCCGCCTCGGCCTACCTCAACCATGTCGGTAAGTTTCAAGGCCCGTTGACGCGCCGCTTCAAGGAGTTGATACGCCGCATCGACGTACTCCTGTTCTGCTTTGAGTTCTGGATGCATGGGCCCTCTCACCGGAAAATAAACGGCATTTCTTCATCGAAGAAGACCTGTTTTGACCGAAGATTGAGTCTATCGGCGGAATATCTTGGCAATCCGGTGTCTGAGGCGTCATTTTTTTGTTTTGTCCTGCCACGATGTTTACATGACCACTATCGGACTCGTCTTAAGCGCCGGAGGAACCTCCGGAGCAGCCCATCATGCCGGGGTGTTGGCGGCTTTAGAAGAGGCCACTGGGTGGGATGCTCGAAGCGCCGACCTTCTGGTGGGCACCTCTGCAGGGGCCAGCACCGCCGCCACCTTGCGTGCTGGTCTTTCCGCTATCGACCATGCCGCCTACTACAACAAGACGCCGTTAAGCGCCCAAGGTCAAGCCATAAGCGATCGAGTCACCACTCGTTTAGATCTCCCCGAAAACCCTCCCCCGCCAACCAACCGACGGCCCGCTAACCCGACCCTTCTGGTACGCGGCATTTTTGGGCGAGGCAGGCCACGCCCCATAGTTTCTTTAACCGGGGTACTTCATGAAGGCACCGTTGAAGGTTCGGCCTTAGCCGCTCGGGTAAGTGAGTCGCACCCCGAGCCTTGGCCGGATGCTGCTACATGGATTTGCGCAGTGAACCTGAAGTCTGGGCAAAGAGTGGTTTTTGGGCGGGACGATATTTCGGCCGACCTCGGACCTGCTGTTCAAGCCTCTTCTGCTATTCCGGGTTACTTCGAACCCGCCGTCATTAACGGGCAGCGTTACGTAGATGGTGGGGTGCACTCAACCACCAACGCCAGCCTGGTGGCGGGTTTGGGGTTTGATCTAGTCGTCATTTCTTCTTCCATGACCGCCGTGGCGCAGCAGTCGTCGTGGCCCGGCGGGCCGTTAGGGCGTGCTTGGCATAGCCGCACCTTGCGCCGCGAGGTTGAAGCTATTCGAGCCAGCGGCACCCCGGTACTAGTTTTTCAGCCCACCGCTGACGACCTTGCGGTAAGGGAAGCCAGCAACTTAGCCACCCATAATGCCGCGGCCGTCTGTTCGGCGGCCCGTATCTCTACTCTGGCCCATCTGGCTCACCCTCGTTCAGCCACCGGGCGAACGCTTTTAGAAAATCATTCATCATGACCTCTTACCCTGATTCAGTATTTCTGGCCGCTTGCCGTGGCGAACCCCATGCCCATACCCCGGTGTGGTTCATGCGTCAAGCCGGCCGGTCGCTCCCCGAATACCGGAAAGTACGGGGCCCGGGCAGCATTTTAGAGGCCATTGCCGACCCGGAACTCTCCGCCGAAATCACCTTGCAGCCGGTACGCCGATACGGCACCGACGCCGCCATTTTGTATTCTGACATTGTGGTACCGGCCCAAGCCATCGGTTTTGGGGTAGAGGTTCAACCGGGTTTAGGCCCCGTGGTGGCCCAACCGTTTGCTTCAGAAAGCGACCTCCAACGCCTGCGCCCCTTAGACCCCGAAGCCGACACCCCTCATGTTTTAGAAACGGTGCGTCTTTTAGTTGAAGAACTTTCGGTACCGCTTATTGGCTTCGCTGGTGCCCCCTTTACCGTGGCCTCTTACCTCATCGAAGGTGCCCCCTCCCGCACCTACACCCGCACCAAGGCGCTCATGCTGGGGCAACCCGCCCTTTGGGATGCCCTCATGAGCCGTTTGGTAGACCTCGCCGTCGTTTCTTTACGCTCGCAGATAAACGCGGGCGCCGCGGCCATCCAACTCTTTGACAGTTGGGCCGGGGCCTTAAGCCCAAAGGATTACCAGACTCATGTTTTGCCTTACAGCAAACGAGTTTTTGCCGCCCTGGACGACCTTGATGTGCCGACCATTCACTTTGGGGTGGGTACCGGCGAGATCCTCCCTTTGATGGCTCAAGCCGGGTCCACCGTAATGGGAGTGGATTGGCGAGTGCCGCTGGGCGAAGCTCGGCGGCGTTTAGGACCGCAATCTATTTTGCAAGGCAACCTTGACCCAGCAATTTGTTTTGCCCCACCAGAGGTGGTGGAACAAGCGGTCACTGAAGTCCTTGAACAAAACAACCATCACCCGGGTCATATTTTTAACTTAGGTCACGGGGTTATGCCCGATACCGACCCCGCCGTGTTAGAGCGAGTTATCGATCAGGTGCATCGCTTTCCTTTGAACCCGCCCGTAGCCTCGTGACCCGCCGGGTGGTGATTGTCGGTGCTGGCATCACCGGATTATCGGCTGCTCATCGCCTCCTTCACGACGCCCCCGACGTAGAGGTCACCGTTTTAGAAACTGCTGACCGGGCCGGAGGCAAACTCATAACCAATACATTCGCTGGGCTACCGGTAGACGAAGGGGCCGACTCTTTTTTAGTGCGAGTGCCGTGGGGTACGCAGTTGTGTAATGAACTTGGCTTGGCAGATGAACTGGTGGCTCCGGCGGCCCGGCACGCCTCGTTATGGCTGGGCCAAGCCTTGCGGCCTATCCCTTCGCCCAACGTGTTAGGTGTTCCTCTTGATCCCGAGGCGGTGGCTCCGGGAATTCTACCCGACGACGATTTAGCCCGTTTGTCGGGGCCTGGCCTGCCTGACCAACCCCTTCCCGAAGGCGATCTCAGCATCGGTGCCGTCGTGCGCTCCTGTGTGGGCGATGCCGTGTTCGAACGATTGGTGGCCCCTTTGCTCGGGGGGATCAACGCCGGTGAAGCCGATGCCATGAGTTGCGCCGCTATGGCACCGCAGTTGCTGGTCGCGGGGCGTCACCCAGAAGGCATGTTGGCCAGTTTTCGCCAACAACTTGCCCAAGCAAAACCAGGCGCTGCGGTTTTTAACGCTCACCCCGAAGGCATGCAACGGGTGGTTTCGGCGTTGGTGGATCAACTTGGTGATCGCTTACGACTCAGCACCCCCGTTACGGCGCTCACCGCCGGTGATAAAGGATGGACGATACATACCCCAGGTGAAGACTTTCGAGCTGATGGGGTGATCCTCACCGTTCCTTCTTTTGCGGCGGCCCCTCTAGTCGCTCCTTTGCATCAACCCAGTGCCCAAACTTTGGCCGGCATTGAACACGCTTCAGCCACCTTGGTTACCTTTGCTTACCATCGGCGAGACCTTCAGGTAGCAGTCGATCAAAGCGGTTTTTTGGTTCCTCAGTCGGCCGGGCTGCTTATGACCGCTTGTTCCTACTCAGGAAGCAAGTGGGCGCATTTGCATCATCCGGAAAAAGAAATCTTGCGTGTCTCCGCCGGGCGCATCAACGACCAACGACATCTTGCTTTAGACGACCAAGCGCTCATCGACGGGTTGCGCAAAGACCTGGCCACCACGTTGGGGGTCGAAGCTCCACCTTGCGAAACACGCTGCTCACCTTGGCCGGATTCTTTGCCGCAATTTCCGGTTGGTCACGCCGATCAGATGGCGCAGTTGGCCGGCGACCTGGCGGAATCTGCCCCCGGTCTGGTGGTTACCGGGGCCGCTCACCACGGAGTCGGGGTACCCGCTTGTATTAATTCAGGTTTTCAAGCAGCCAAAAATTTTATTTCTTAACTTTTTTGAAGAAAAACTTGGCTTAACCGCCAGAAACAGTGACCGGCGTGGTTCTATTGACTTATGGACCAAGAAATGACCCCAGCCCGGGAATGGGCAGGGCTCCGCACCGGAAGCGGCACCGAGCCCCCAGGACAACTCCCCGATGCCTCGTATCTGAGTGTTGAACGCACCTTTTGTTTTGCTGACCTCACCGGGTTTACCGCATTTACTCGAGATAACGGTCCCTTGGCTGCCGTGGAATGGCTCGACGAGTTTCGCAAAATATCTCGAGATGTGGCCGCCAAACGCGGGGTACGAGTAGCTAAATGGTTGGGTGACGGGGTCATGGTGGTCAGCACCGAACCCACACCAACCATTGCTTGGGGCGGGCACCTGATCGCACACTTTGCCGACGCCGGTTTCAAAGTACGTATCGGCTTGGCTACCGGCGCCGCTTTGCTCTACGAAGGCGATGATTACATCGGCGAACCGGTCAATTTGGCGGCCAAACTTTGCGCCATTGCCGAACCAGGCCAAATTTTAGCGCACTGCGATGTCGCCGATTTACCTTCGTGGCTTCGAGTGATTGAAGAAATCGAAGTGGACATCCGGGGCGTTGGGCCGGTCGGCGGCATTCAACGGTTGGGGTTAACCAACTAAGTCCTATGGACATTTTTTCATTGCGGCGGAGGCTCCTTTTTTGTTTGTTGTCTGGGGTGCTGGTGGTGGCTGCTCTCCCTCCCTGGGGTTGGTGGCCGGCAGCATTTGCCGGGTTTGCGCTTTTTGACCAACTGCTCGCTAATCAACCCAGGCGGGTTCGTTTCTGGTGCGGCTTGGCTCTTGGTCTTGTTTGGACAGCCATCGGTACGTTATGGATGGTGGATTTATCTCCCGGTGGGTGGCTGGTGGTGGTTGGCTTGCACGCCACTTTGTTTGGGGTCGCTGCGTTGGTGGTTCCTTCCGGGTCAGGCCGACGCCCTGCTTTGGTCGGGGCATTCACTTTGGCCGAATTCGTTCGGTGGAGCGTCCCCTTTGGTGGGGTTCCGTTAGCGACCGTGGCTCTTGGCCAAGCCAACGGGCCGCTGGCCCCGGTGGTTCGGGTGGGCGGATCGCTGTTGCTGGTAGCCACAGTGGTCGTTGTTGGGGTGGCCCTGAGTTCTCTTTTTGATGGAAAAAAGGCAACCCGGGGTTCTGCCCTGACCGTAGTGGTGGCCTTTGGTGCGCTGCTGTTCGTTGGCTCCTTGGCTGCCTTGGCTCCTCGGGGCGAGGTGCTGCGAACCATTGAAGTAGCCGTGGTGCAGGGGGGAGGCCCGCAGCGCACCAGAGCTACCGCTACCGGTGCTGCGGTGGTTTTTGCCAATCAGTTGGCCGCTAACCAACAAGTCGCCACCCCGGTTGATTTAGTGCTGTGGCCAGAAAACGTGGTGAACCCTTCTCCCGACCCTGGGGACGGGTCACGCCTAGCCAGCCGGCTCTACCAAGATGAAGCGCATCAAGCGCTAACCGCCGAAGCGCAACGCCTCAATGCGGTGCTGATCCCGGGGTGGTTTCACCAGGACCCCGGCCGCCCAGACGCCAACTTGAATTACTCCACGGCCGTAGAAAACGACGGGACGATAGCCGACCGATACGACAAAGTTCGCACCGTACCTTTTGGCGAATTCGTGCCCCTCCGGTCGCTCATTGAACCCTTGGCAGCCAACATGTTGCCGACCCGAGATGTACACCCCGGCCGAGACCCCGCAATTCTCGATACCTCGCTGGGTCGCTTGGGGATTTCTGTTTCGTGGGAAATTTTCTTCGCTCACCGAGCCCGTGACGCTATAGGAAACGGGGGCCAGATTTTGTTGAACCCCACCAACGGGGCCAGTTACTGGCTTACCTTGGTGCAAACCCAACAAGTGGCCTCCAGTCAACTGCGGGCCTTAGAAACCGGCCGGTGGGTTCTTCAAGCCGCTCCCACTGGGTTTAGCGCCATCATCAATCCGCAAGGCCAAGTACAGCAACGCACCGCAGTGTCTGAACAAGCAGTGCTCCATTCCACGGTGGAACTTCGCCAAGGCCAAACCTGGGCAACTCAAGTCGGGGTCTGGCCTCTGTTGATCTTGAGCGTATTTTTGATTCTGTGGGGGCACCGAAAACCAGAAGCTACGCCGACGGGCGCTGAGCAATAAATCCGTAGACCCGGTGGGGAGTTACCACCTGAGGGCCCGGGTATTTCTCAGCCAGTAAAGTAGCCAGTTGCTGGTCGAACTCCTCAGCTGCTTCTGCAGCGAGGTTCACAATCCCGGCGCTGGCCGCCACCCGGCGACGCCACGATGCGGGAGCATAAACTACATCAAGGTCAAAGCTAAACGAGTCGACAAAAACAAACCCAGAGGCGGCGAACATTTCGCGAATAGAGGTCTCGTAGTCTCGGACCCCGCCTAAATCCCAAGCCGGGTTATGGGTCTGGATCAAAGACTCGGTGTCTCCGGATACCGAGTCGGCCTGTGGCAACCAGTCAAAACCACAAATAGCGAGTTGCCCCCCGGGCCGCAACAAACGATAGGCCTCGGCGCCGGCCCTTTGTGCATCGAACCAGTGCCAGCATTGTCCAGCAGTAACGGTGGTAAAAGTCCCCTCGGTTAGCCCGGTGTCTTCTGCCGAAGCGTTAACCCAATCGATGGAGAGTCCCTCTTCTTGGGCCAGTTGCGCCGCCGCGGCCAGCATGCGTTGATCAACATCTAAACCGGTGACTACACAGCCCTGAGCGGCGAACTGACGAGCCAACGTACCGGTACCACAGCCCACGTCAAGCACTCGTTGCCCCGGCCCGCCAATTCCGGTCTGAGCGAGGGCCGTCAAAGTTTCCGGGGGGAAACCTTTTCGATATTTTACATAGTCATCTGCGGCTTGTCCAAAACGGTCGCCATCTACTCCCGGCATCTCACACCTCAATCATTAAAGTAACCGGACCATTATTTAAAATCGCCACCTTCATATCGGCCCGAAACCGACCGGTCGCTACCTCAAGTCCTCGCTGAGTGAGCCCCTCAACCACCTGTTCAATTAATGGTTCAGCTTGATCAGGCCGGGCGGCGGCCATCCACGAAGGGCGTTTTCCTTTTTGCACATCGCCATAAAGGGTGAACTGACTAACCACTAATAACGCCCCTTGAGTGTCAACAACCGAAAGGTTCATGACCCCTTGCGGGTCATCAAAAATACGTAAACCAGCCAATTTCTCTACCAAACGGTTTGCTTGGTCTGGGCCATCATCGTGGGTTACTCCCACCAAGACACAGAGGCCCGCTTCGATGGCTCCCACAATTTCAGTACCTACCGTGACCGATGCTTGTTCTACCCGTTGCACTAATGCTCGCATGTGACCAACGGTACCCAGTTACCGGGGAGTAATCGGGTCAAAGTCCCGCCACACTTAACGGATGACTTCTTTACCTGCCCCCAAAAATAGCGACGAGGCTTCGCTGCGTATCGCTTTTTTGGCTTACCGAGGAAAGCCCCACTGCGGAGGCCAAGGGGTCTACACCCGCCACCTCACCAAAGCCTTAACCGATTTAGGCCACCATGTTGAAGTGCTGGCCGGCCAGCCTTACCCGGTACTTGACACAGAAGTTCCCTTGGTTTCTCTCCCTAGCCTCGACCTCTACAACGATCACTTCCCTATGCGTAAAGCCCGCATTTGGGAGTTAAAAACCAAATGGGATGTCGCCGAAGCCCTGTCCTTTAACACCGGAAACTTCTCTGAACCCATGGCTTTTAGCATGCGGGCCTGGAGCCACCTCGCCCAACGCCCGAACGAATTTGATCTGGTCCACGACAACCAGTGTTTAGGTTGGGGGCTGCTGCTCATGCAAAACCGGTTAAAACTGCCGGTACTTTCCACCATTCATCACCCCATTACCGTGGATCGACGCTTAGAGATTGAACACGCCCGCACCATTATGGAGCGCCTCGGCAAACGCCGGTGGTACGCCTTTACCCGCATGCAAACCCAAGTAGCGAAACGCATGGCCCGAGTAATGACCGTTTCAGAGTCCTCGAAATCAGACATTGCCGCCGACCACAAAGTAGACCCATCACGCATCCACGTGGTGCCGGTAGGCGTTGACCCAGAACTTTTTCAACCGGTAGACCATGTACAAAGCGTGCCGGGTCGTATCGTCACCACAGCCAGCGCCGATGTGGCTATGAAAGGCCTCAAATACCTTTTAGAGGCCGTGGCCAAACTCCGCACCGAACGACCCATTGAACTGGTCATCATTGGCAAACCCAAAGAGGACAGCGCCAGCGTCAACGTCTTTGAAGAACTCGGCCTCACCGACTGCGTAACCTGGGTACATGGGGTGCCCGACGAACGCATCGTTGAGCTCTACAGCGAAGCCGAATTAGCCGTAGTGCCCTCACTTTATGAAGGTTTTTCTTTACCAGCCATCGAAGCCATGTCTTGCGGCGTTCCCTTAATAGCCACCACCGGCGGGGCACTACCTGAGGTAACCGGCACCCACAACGAGACCTGTTTTCAAGTGCCACCCGGAGACTCCGAAGCGCTGGCCTCCATGATCCGCACCGCCCTCGACGACCCGGCGGCCCGAGCCCGCATCGGCCACCAAGGCCGCCAACGGGTAATTGACCACTGGAGTTGGCGCCACACCGCCGAACGCACCGTTGAGCAATACCGCATCCTTCTTTCTGAACACCCAGGTCGTTAAATGCTTACCGTGCGCTACGACCAACTGGGGCTCCAACCCGGCGACCGAGTGCTTGACTTGGGATGCGGGTTTGGCCGCCATGCCTACGAAGCACTACGCCGCGGTGCCCATGTGGTGGCCTGCGACCTCGGGCATGACGAACTCGTGCAGGTACGCAGCACCAGTGCCGTCATGTGGGACGACGGAGAAATACCCGAAGGCACCATGCTGGAAACCTCCGTCGGTGACGCCACCTGCCTGCCTTTCGCCGATGGTTCCTTTGATCGCATCATCGCTTCGGAGGTCATGGAACACATCGAAAATGACGAAGCCGCTTTAGCCGAACTAACCCGCGTGCTACGTCCGGGCGGGATTATGGCCATTACCATTCCGGCTCGCCTCCCCGAAAAAGTCTGCTGGGCTTTATCCGATGAATACCACGCCCCCCACGTGGTCGGCGGGCACGTTCGCATTTACGGCCGCCAAGAACTCCCCAATAAAATGCGCAGCGCGGGCCTGCAACCAACCGGTTCTCACCGAGCGCATGCCTTGCACAGCCCTTACTGGTGGCTCCGTTGCGCCGTGGGCCCCGACCGCCCCATCGACGACCACCGCCTAGTCCGGGCTTACCACCGGTTGCTGGCTTGGGATATCGTCAAGGCCCCAAAACTCACCCGTTGGAGCGAACGTTTACTCAACCCGGTGCTGGGAAAAAGCCAAGTGGTCTACGCCGCTCGCCCCGAGGAGGCCGCTCGTGTCGCTGCCTGAACTCCCCGGATTAGTAAGCGCTGATCAACTTCAACTCACCGCATCAACCATTGCAGAATGGCAACTCCCTAATGGCATGATCCCTTGGTTCCCCGGCGGCCACAGCGACCCCTGGAACCATATTGAAGCCGCTATGGCCTTAGCGGCGACCGGCAACTTAGATCAGGCAGAAGCCGCCTACCAGTGGCTAATAGACACCCAACACCAAGAAGGACCCGGAACCGGAGGTTGGCACCAGTACTACCTCGCCGACGGTGTTGAGGACCCTAAATTTGATGCCAACGTTATTGCCTACATCGCTACCGGAGTTTGGCATCACTGGTTGATGACCGGAGACCGAGGATTTTTAGAAACCCTTTGGCCCACCGTGGAAGCAGCCATCACCTTTGTTCTTCAACTGCAAACCCCTATCGGGGGCATTAAGTGGGCGCGCCAAGCCGACGGAACTGCCTTTGATTATGCGTTGCTTACCGGGTCGTCAAGTATTTGCCACAGCCTGCGCTGTGCCGTGGCAGTGGGCGAAGAGTTGGGCCACGAACGCCCCGGGTGGGAACTTTCTTTAGCCAACTTGGCCCACGCCGTACGCACCCAACCGGTAGGGGCCTTCGCCCCCAAAGAACGATGGGCCATGGACTGGTACTACCCAGTGTTATCCGGGGCCTTCGACTATGCAGACGGGCGTGCCCACCTCGACCGCCAAGCCGACAAGTTTATTTTGGCCGGCCACGGAGTGCGCTGTGTGAGCGACCAAGATTGGGTAACGGCCGCCGAAACCTGTGAATGCGCTATGGCCTACCAGTTGGCCGGCGACCAAAGCACCGCCCTGAAACTTTTCACTGAAGCTTTGCGCCTACGCCAAGAATCTGGCCACTGCCTTACCGGATTGGTGCAACCCGGCAACATCAGTTACCCGGATCAAGAGTGCTCCACCTACACCGCTGCAGCCATCATTTTGGCCGCCGATGCGCTCTCTGGTTCCAGCCCTGCATCGGCGCTGTTCGTAAACCATGCTGGGCTGCCCGACATCATCGAAACCCAAGCACCGGTTCCCCGCTCCGATTAAACGTTAAATACCCAGCCCCGTGCGTTGCAATGCTCGCAGCGAACCGGTGGCTCCTATTTCTTTAAAGGCCCCTGAGTTCATCGCTCGCTCCCAGATTTCAAAAGGTGGCCGGCCGCCGTCTTCGGGGTTTGGGAACACGTCGTGAATCAACAACACCCCACCGAGCGCCACCTGAGGCACCCATCCTTGATAATCGCGGTGGGCGGGCTCTTTGCCATGCCCGCCGTCAATAAAAAGCAAAGCCAACGGGGTTTGCCAAGCAGCAGCCACCGGTGCCGATTCTCCCACCAATGCCACCACTGTGCCTTCTAAACCAGCATCATGCACCGCTCGACGAAAATGCGGGAGGGTGTCCATTTTCTCCAGGTCGGGGTCGACGAGGTCGGGTTCGTGCCATTCCCAGCCCGGCTGGTTTTCTTCCGACCCGCGATGGTGGTCTAAAGCAAAAAGTAGCCGATCAGACTTTTGCGCAGCTGCCCCAAGGTAGATCGCTGACTTACCGCAGTAACTCCCTACTTCGAGAAAAGGCCCCGCAATGCTCACCGCACATGCATGCTGATAGAGCGCTAGCCCTTCATCAGGCGGCATAAAACCCCGGGCAAGTTTTGCTTGGCTAAGAAGATGTTCTTCCATAATCAGGAAGAGGAACCAACCAGTTCTTCATCGCTTTTGTTGCCCCAGAGCAAGTGCTCTAGTACGGCGAAACGCACCATCCAGAGCAGAGCGAAGGCCGCAGCGTTTCCGGCTTGCATAGCCAGGATGTGGTCGGAATAGTTATCGGCGATACCCACAAAAATGGTGGACAACACCAGACCAACAAAAGCTAGCCCCCAGAAGGGCACGATTTCGCTCACTACTTTGTGGCCGCCTTTGTCGCGCTCCCACACAAAGTGACGGCTCAAAAGGTACGACGGGATGCTGCCGGCCACCACAGCCATCGCATTGGCCAACATTCCGGGCCATTTAAAATAATCAAAGCAAATGACCAGAAGCGTTTGCCCGGTCAACACGTTGACCATAGATACCCCAGCGAAACGCAACAATTTTTGCCCGTACTGGCGACGGAGGCGCGACAAGTGCGCAAAGAAGGTCTCGGCCATAAACATACAGCCTACCGGTTAGGGGGTAGTTGACCGGTATATGCCGCCGGTTCGGGGTCACATTCCCTTAAGACGCTTACCGTCTGAACCAAGGCACGAACAGATTTTTTAGATTTTTGCTTAAAATCCTGTAGGAGTTAACACCCCTGAGGTGCCTAGCCGCTCTAGGGTGCTCTTTATGTTCATCATGACCCTTACCGGCATTGCCGCTTTGATCATTGGTTGGCTTATTAACTGGCCGGTGCTGGTGGCCTTGTCGGCCATTTTTGTGGCTGTGCAACTGATGATGACGGCGGCCCGCGCCGCAGTGGATCACAACGATCGACGCCTCGCCGAACGGCTTAAAGACTCTTAGTGTCCGAGGTTGAGCCGGTACACGTTGGTGGACCGTTCTTCGAAACCTAAGCGCTGATAAAGCCGGTTGGCAGCCTCCCGTGACGGGCGAGAGGTGAGATCCACCGTGGTGGCACCTTCTTGGCGAGCCCGGTCAATAGCCGCTTCGTTTAAAGCAGCGCCTACCCCCTGGCCGCGAGCAGACTCATCAACCACCACGTCTTCGATCCAGGCCCGTAACCCGGTAGGTATGCGAAAGAGCGCCAAGGTCAAACTTCCCACCATCAACCCATTGAGAGATGCCATAAAAAGTACCGAAGAGTCGCTGACCGTAATGGCTGTTAAAGCAGTGGCGTCGGGGGGCGGGTTCGACCGTGACAGTTGGGGCACCAAGCGTTCCATGGCCGCTACCAGTTCGTCGGTGACCTCCACGGCCTCATGTATTTCAAGCACGTTGCAGAGTGTACGGCCCGAGGCACCGCTGCTGGGGGCAGCAGCGCATCTTGTGAGCGTCCGCCGGTAACCTCGGCTTAATGAGCACCCCTCCCCCGCATCTTCGTTGGACAGATAAGGCCACCTTAAAGGCACCGATTCTGCTGGCTGCTTTTGAAGGATGGAACGATGCCGGCGAAGCATCCAGCACCGCCGTGCGGTATTTGCGTGATCACTTCGAGGCCCGGCCGGTGGCCACCATTGATGCGGAAGACTTTTTTGACTTCACCGTGGCTCGCCCCATGGTGCAGTTAGACCATCAAGAGAAACGAACCATCAAATGGCCCTCAACGGTTGTTTCGGTGGCAGAAATTGCCGGGTCTACCCACGACTTGGTGACCTTAATCGGCCACGAACCACAGTTACGTTGGCGCACCTTTGCTGACCAGGTGTTTGAAGCGGCACAAGCCTTGGGGGCAGTGCAGATCATTACCTTGGGCTCGCTGCTGGTTGATGTCCCCCACACCCGCCCTGTGCAAATTTATGGCAGCAGCGATGACCAAGAACTTGCTCAACGCTTAGCCATTTCCCCTTCGGCATACCAGGGGCCCACCGGCATTGTCGGGGTGCTGGCTTCTCGCCTACGCGAACACGGGATTCCCACCGCTTCTTTTTGGGCAGGGGTACCGGCCTACGTGTCGAATGCTCCTTCTCCCAAAGCGGCCTTAGCGCTGGTTAACCGAGTCTGCCAAGCCTTTGATACTTCATTTACTTGCACCGACCTTGAAATATCTGCTGCGGCTTACGAACGTCAGGTCAGCGACATCGTGGCCGAAGACGAAAGCACTGCCACCTACGTTGAGCAACTCGAAGAAGACTTTGATGCGCAAGAACAAGACTTTCAAGATGACCCGGATCGCTTGGTATCCGAGGTAGAAGACTTTCTACGCGATCAAAACGGGCGCCCCTAAGGCGACTCTTTTTCTTCAGGGTCTTCAAGAAAGCTCAGCACATTTTCTTGACCTTCCCAAAGCGGGTCTCGCGGGGCATCGAAGCGTACTTCTAGGTCTTCTTCACGAATCGCCGCAAATGCCTCTTGAGCCCATTGCTCCGGAAGAGCGGTCTTTGCTGGTAAATGTCCTTCCGCAAAAAATCCGACGTCGGCGCACTCTAAAGGATGCGCTTGAAGTTCCCCTCCGGTCATGCGGCAATGGAAAACCAGTGAATATAAAGGGATTCCGGTAAAACCCAGCCGCATGCCATCCAAAATAGCGATGGGGCGCACTACCTCACATTCAATTCCTGTTTCTTCTTGTACTTCTTTTACTACTACTTCGGCGGGCGAGTACCCCACATCAGCCCAACCCGTGGGGTACAGCCAGACCTCCGAGCCGGCTCGTTGAACCAGCAGCAGTTCTCCCGCTTCGTTACCCACTACGGCCGCCACCGTCACTTTGGGGGTCACGTAACCGGGTACCCCTTGGCCTACCGTCCCAAGCCATTCATTTACCAGGGTCTCCACATCAAAATCATGACCCGAAAGTTGGTCGGCTCGGTGACGGATTTCGGCCGCTACGTGAAGAATCTCTTCGTAGCGTTCTTTTTCGTACAGGCTCTCGGTAAACCCCAAACCGGTGCGGGCCGTGCCCGCCAAAGCTTCCGCCCAGCGCAGCAAATCTCGTTGAGAAGGAGCCTGGCTCATAGTTCGACTCGAATCCAGCGCAGCACGGCTAATTCGATTTCTGCCAAATGTTCTTGGTCCATGATTTTGTTTCCTTGAGAGTCCCGAACATAGAACGCATCGATCACATCAGAACCTAAGGTCTGCACTCGAGCGCTCATGATGTCAAGATCGAGTTCGGCGAACCCTCGGGTTATGCGGTACAGCACCCCTATGCCGTCGGGGCAACTGACTTCAAGCACCGTTAAGGCCTGTGAGGTTTCATTATCTACGGTCAACCGTGGGGCGACAGGTCGAGCGGTGGTGGTTACCGTTCGTTCGGTTCGTGAGCGTTCACCGAGACGAGCGGCGACCGCCAAACGTCCGCTTAATGCTCGTTTGACTTCTTGAGCGATTCGATCCCAGTCGATGTCTTGTTGGGCTTTTCGATCCACGCGAAATACCGAAATTGCTCGGTGCCCTTCGGTGTGGGCCATGGCACCAAAGACCCCCAACCCGTTGAGAGCTAAAACCCCCGCAACCTTTGAAAAAGCCCCCGGCCGGTTGTTGGCTACCACGGTAAGGGTGGAGCCTTCTCCTCGCACTACTTCTTGATCAGAAGCCAAAAGGTCTTGTTGTTCGTGGTTGGGGAACGACCCTCCGATGACGTCTAAAACATCTCCGCCTTCCAGCACGTGAGAGGCCCGCATCACCAACTCATGAACCAACCCCGCTTTCCAAGAGCTCCACGCGGAGGGGCCGGTAGCGATGGAATCGGCTTCGGTGAGGGCACCCAGCAGATGCAACAGGCGAGTGCTGCCGGCGGTGGCCGCTACCGAACGGATCGTTCCGTCATCATCAAGGTCGCGGCGAGTAGCCACATCGGGAAGCAGTAAGTGAAGTTCCACCATTGACACCAACATCGCCACATCGTCAGTGGGGTAACCCATGCGCCCGGCGATGGTCACCATAAGGTCAATGCCGACCTCCGTGTGGTCGCCGGGGTAGCCCTTGCCAATATCGTGCAGCATGGCCCCAACCACCAGGAGGTCGGGGCGTTCTACCCGGCCCACCAGTTGGGCAGCCTGCGCAGCAGTTTCTAGCAAATGGCGGTCTACGGTAAAGCGGTGGTAAGCGTTGCGTTGGGGCCGCGACTGGCAGGGCGCCCATTCAGAGATCAACCCCACTAAGAGCCCACTTTGGTCAAGATCTTCAAAAACAGAGACCGCAGGCCAGCCGGTAAACAAGATCTCTTCAAACAAATGCCGTGCCTCGTCGGGCCAAGGATTGGGCAGAGCAATTGCTTCTTTGGCCAGCAATTCAAGCGATGGGCGATCTAAATAAGCTTCATTTTGGGCAGCCAACAAAGCGCAGCGTAAAACCACCATCGGGTCATCAAGCGCCTCAGCAGAGACCTCAATCCGTGAACCGACCAGAGAAACTCCTCGGCTTAACTCTTGAGAAGGCAAAGGGGTTTTCTCGGCTTGCGAGCTTCGCTCGTCTAACACCCGAGAGATCCTTCGATGTACCCCATCACCAGTCCAAGCAATGACTCGAGCGGCGGCGGCCACCGACGCCATCAATTGGTCGGCATCTCTATAGCCAAGCCGGTCGGCGACCTCATCTTGGAGTTCCAGCAACAACCGGTCAGCATGGCGTCCGGTAAGGCGGTGAAGTTCTACCCGTACCGTTAGCAGGGTGGTGAAAGCCATCGACAACCCCTCTACTTCGGAGTCACGCAAGATGGGTGATGTATTTTCTACCCATTGCAAAGTGTGCACGTCACGGAGCCCGCCTCGTGCTTCTTTTAAATCGGGCTCCAACAAAAAGGCCACTTCACCAAATTTTTGGTGGCGAGCGTCTACCGCTTCGGCTAATTCTTTGAGATAGTGATCGGCCCGGACCGACCATTGCTCCCGTGCTCTGTCAACGAGTTCCTCAGCAAGAGTTTCTTGGCCAGCGAGCAAGCGGCCCGCCAACAAACTGGTCGCCACCTCAAGGTTTTCTTGGCCGACTTCTAAAATTTGTTCCACCGTGCCAACTTGTTGACCAAGTTTTAGCCCGGCATCCCAAAGGGGGTACCAGAGGTGTTCCGCCAACTCTGCTACTTCAACATCAGGGTGGTGGACCAGCACCACATCAATATCGCTTTCCGGACAGAGTTCGCCACGCCCGTACCCTCCCACGGCCAGCAGAGCGGTACCGTCTGGAGCCTGAGCATCGGCGAACAATGTCGCAAGAAAAGCATCAGTGCGGGCCGTTAACGCTTCGCAGAGTTCCCAACCGATTAGCGACTGGTTGGCCACAACATCTTGCGCATGGGTAGCCATCTCAGTCTCCGAGGGCTTGGTTAAGGTTCCCCGACCGAAATCCTTCAAGATCCAAGGTCACATAGCGGTAGCCCACGTAATGGAGCGCCTCAACGATCGCTTCTCGCTGAGTCAATACCTCAGGTAACTGCTTTAGCGGGATCTCTAAGCGTGCCGTATCGGCGTAGTGCCGTACCCGAAGGTCGACGAAACCCAATTCTTTTAATGCTGCTTCGGCACGCTCCACCGAAGAAAGAACGGTTACTGAAACCGGGGTCCCGTAGGGCAAGCGCGAGGCCAGGCAGGCGGCGGCTGGTTTATCCCAGGTGCGCAGCCCGAGTTTTTTAGAAATACTGCGTACGGTCTCTTTGGTGAACCCCGCATCAACCAGAGGAAACTGGGCCCCGCGTTGGACAGCAACTTCTTGACCCGGGCGGTGATCGCCGAGGTCATCAACGTTTACTCCCAGCAAAACGGTAGCTTTTTCTCTTTTGGCCAAGGGGTCAAGGGCATCCATCAAAGCATCTTTACAATATCCACAACGGTCGGCATCGTTGGCTCGGTAGGCAGCAGAGTCCATCTCATCGGTATCGACGGTGGTCCAGCGCAGCCCCCATTCCGTAGCGAGGTCACCAGCTTCTTGCCGTTCTTGGCCAGCCAACGATGGAGACACTGCGGTGACCACATGGCAGCGTTCGGGGCCGAGAGTGTCGTGGGCCACGTGGGCCAGCAAGGACGAGTCGACCCCTCCGGAGAAGGCAACTACCACCCGTTCATAGCTCTGCAGGTTTTCTTGCAGGCGAGCGAGTTTGGTTGATTCTTGCATGGGCCAACCGGTTACTAACCGCAGCCCAGTTGGGACAACACCACGTCGAGATCTTCAATCATCCCTACGTAGAAGGGCCCGAATTCTGCGTAAACGGCTGAGGCCTGATCGAACCGGAGGGTGTAGACCACTTCTTTAAGGTCGTCGGGGTGTTGGCCAAAAAGGCTTACCCCCCATTCGTAATCGTCTAACCCGGTAGAGCCGGTGATTACTTGGAGGATGCGGCCGGCGAAAGCCCGTCCGGATGTTCCGTGTTCATGCATTAGAGCGGACCGCTCATCAGCAGGCAAAGTGAACCAGTTGTCTTTTTCTCCACGACGTTTCGACATGGGGTAGAAGCAGAAAGCGGGTTTGCCTTCGGGCGGCAATTGGGGGCGGAGGCGGGTTTCTTTCATCGCTTCAGGCAACCCTGCGGCGTATTCAGAGATCTCGGTAAGCGAAACAAAACTGTCAACGATTTCAAGACCGGCACCCATTAAAGCAGTCTGCAAGTTTCGGAGTTGCCACAGGTCTCGACCTAAAATCATAAACCCGATATCGGCTTTATGCCCCAGCAGTGCGGCGGTCACTACCTGGTTTCCAGATTCTCGTGCACCGGCTACCGCAGAACGAATTGCTGGGCCTTGCGAAGCAGGGGAAATTTTACAAAAGAGGTGAAGAACGGCGAGGCCGTCGCTGGGGGAAACTGGTTCGGTCATGGGGGTAAGTGTAGGGAGCATTCTGCTCCGACGTGAACGCCGCTCTCAATCGGTGTAAATGTTTATCCGGCCCTCACGAGCGAACCCAGCCAGCTGCAGACCTGAGCGTTGCGCCGTTTCGACAGCCAGCGCGGAAGGTCCGCTCACTGCCATCAGACAGGCAAAGCCCGCGGCCCATGCTTTTTGCACCATTTCAAATGATGCCCTGCTGCTTACCCAGAGCCCTAAGTCGGTGGCCGGCAGTTGGCCATCGAGGTAAAGCCGGCCCACAATTTTGTCAACCGCATTATGGCGGCCGATGTCTTCACGCATTATCAACGCTTGGCCGGTTCGGTCAAAAGCCATGGCCGCATGGACGGTCCCGGTGGCGGCGAACAGCGCTTGATCGCTCCCTACTTCGGCAGCTACCGCCATGAGTTGCTCGGGGTCAAAGGGTTGGGTGTTGAGCACCGAGAGGCGTTCGGCCAGCGTATCGATCGCTACCGTTCCGCAGAGGCCACAAGATGACGATGCTGGCCCCAAACGTGGGGTTGGGGGCGGAGCCTGGCCACCGGTTTCTACCGTGACATCGTTGAATTCTGATTGCATAGCGGAACCTTGGCCGCAGTAACGCACGGTCCGTACTTCGGCTTCCCCTAAGAGCCCTTCGGTTACACAAAAGCCGACCGCGAGTTCAAAATCTTCGCCTGGGGTGCGCATGGTGGTGGCGACCAGTGTCCCGTCGAGGCGGATCGACATGGGCTCTTCTACGATGAGTTGGTCGGGCATGCGTCGACTACCTTCCGCATCAATGCGGCGAGTTAGCACTCGCTGGGTTCGCCCTCGGCTCATGTTGTTAAACCTTTCGCATTCTTCTTCATTAGTCAACCTTTTAGAAGAAAAAATGGCCTAAACGCAGTCGAGGCGCCCGAAGGCGCCCCGGCCAAAACGTACTTGTGGGCTAGAAGCCCATGTCGGGCATACCGCCACCGGCACCGTCTTCTGCTGGAGCATCAACGATTGCTGCTTCAGTGGTTAAGAACAGTGCGGCGATGGAGCCGGCGTTTTGTAACGCTGAACGAGTTACTTTGGCAGCATCGATAATACCGACAGCCAGAAGGTCTTCGTACTCGCCACTTGCCGCGTTTAACCCGTTGCTTCCTTCAAGGTTGCGTACTTTGTCGACGACCACGCCGCCTTCGAGGCCAGCGTTTACGGCGATCTGGTTGAGGGGTGCTTCTAGCGCTTTCGCCACAATACGGGCGCCGGTTGCTTCATCATGGTTGAGGCTTTCTCCCACTGCTTCAGCTACTGCTTGGGCCCGCAGCAAAGTGACGCCACCCCCTGCTACTACACCTTCTTCAATAGCCGCTTTGGTGGTGCTTACCGCATCTTCAATGCGGTGTTTCTTTTCTTTAAGCTCAACTTCGGTTGCTGCGCCAACTTTTAAGACCGCTACGCCTCCGGAGAGTTTTGCTAAACGTTCTTGCAATTTTTCTTGGTCGTAGTCAGAGTCAGTGCTTTCAATTTCGGCTTTGATTTGCGCAATGCGGCCCGAGATTTCAGCATCTTCGCCGCTCCCTTCGACCACCAATGTTTCATCTTTGGTGACCACTACTTTGCGGGCTTGACCCAACATTTCTAGGGTTACGTTTTCGATCTTGAGGCCTACCTCTTCGGCAATAACTTGCCCGCCGGTCAAGATGGCGATGTCTTGCAACATGGCTTTACGGCGATCTCCAAAGCCGGGGGCCTTAATGGCCACCGAGGTGAAGGTTCCTCTAATTTTGTTAACCACCAGGGTGGAGAGTGCTTCACCTTCTACGTCTTCCGAGATGATGACCATGGGGCGTGAGGTTTGCATAACTTTTTCCAACACTGGAACCAAGTCACGGATGGCTGAAATTTTTCCGCTTACCAACAAAAGGTAAGGGTCGTCGAGCACCGCTTCCATGCGGTCAGGGTCGGTAACGAAGTAAGGAGAGGTGTAGCCCTTGTCGAAGCGCATACCTTCTACGAGGTCCATTTCCATACCGAAGGTTTGGCCTTCTTCAACGGTAATGACGCCGTCTTTGCCGACTTTTTCGATGGCTTCGGAGATCATTACTCCGATTTCTTGGTCGGCTGAGGAAATAGCGGCCACGTTAGCAATTTGTTCTTTATTGCTGGAGACGTCCATTGCGTTGTCCAAAATGTATTCAACGCTGGCTGCCACCGCAGCTTCCATGCCTTTTTTGATGGCCATGGGGTTGGCGCCGGCAGCTACGTTGCGGAGGCCTTCTGTAACCATGGCGGAGGCCAATACGGTGGCGGTGGTGGTGCCATCGCCGGCCACATCGTCGGTTTTTTTGGCCACTTCTTTTACTAATTCAGCACCGATGCGTTCAAAGGGGTCTTCGAGCTCGATCTCTTTAGCAATGGAAACACCGTCGTTGGTGATGGTGGGGGCGCCCCACTTTTTGTCCAACACTACGTTGCGGCCTTTGGGGCCAAGGGTTACCCGAACGGCGTCCGCCAGTTGGTTCATTCCTCGTTCTAAGGAGCGTCGTGCTTCTTCGTTAAAACTAATAATTTTCGCCATGAGATTGGTTGCCTTTCTTGGGCGTTCACCGGTGAGTTACCGATGTTTACATGTTTGGCACTCGAAGTGTCCGAGTGCTAATCCAATCAGCGTGGGCCTTAAATCACAACCCGAGATTTAGCATTTACTCGTCGCTGCGGTAAGAAAATCAGCCGCCAGCGACTGCGGGGATGATGGCCACCGTGGCACCCTCGGGTACCGAGGTGTCAAGACCTTCAAGAAAACGAATGTCTTCGTCGCTCACAAAAACATTAACAAAGCGGCGTAGTACGCCTTGGTCGTCAAAAATGCGTTCACGGAATCCAGGGTGGGCTGATTCCAGCGCCGTCATGGCTTCCCCAACGGTCGTGGCTTCTACCGATACGTCGGGAGAGCCACCGGTTAGGGGGCGCAAGGTGGTGGGGACTCGAACGGTAACTGGCATGAGAGATCTTCCTGACTGGTGAATAAACGCAAGAACCTCAAAAGCCTACCTAAGTAGTCGGGATTAACGCAACCAGTGGGCTAAAAGTGCTCTCTTAAGTAGGAACCCACCACCGCTTCTACACATTCCCCGGTTTTCGCCATTGCTGTTTCCTCCCCAAACTCGTTTACCAAAGAAACCGCGGGCACTCGGCCCACCACCTTCTCGTCAATGCGGCCAGCCACCACCAAAAGCCCTACCCCTACCGCAGCGGCATAGGCCGCTACCCCGCCCACCACCTTCCCCTCAAACGAAGACTCATCTAAACAACCCTCGCCGGTGACCAGTAAATCTGCCCCTACCAGCAGCTCATCCAACAAAAGTTCATCCGCTACCAGGTCAGCGCCATCTACCAGTTGCCCGCCGACCGCCGCCAAGGCACCGGCTAAACCGCCCGCCGCTCCGGCCCGATCAAGCGCCAAGACATCGAAGCCAAACCGCTCCTGGTAGACCTGCGCTAAACGATTCAGGCGGCGGCTCAACAAAGAAATCTGAGCCAACGAAGCGCCCTTTTGCGGGCCAAACACCGATGCGGCATCCACGAAACGGGTGCGCACATCACAAGCAACCAACAACTCCACCCCACGGTAACGAACCAGCGAGCCCATCGCTTCTAAGGCACCAAGCCCGCCATCGGTGGTGGCCGATCCACCCACCGCCACAATTATCTTTTTTGCTCCCTGTTCAACCGCTTGCAAAATAAGTTGTCCGGTTCCTGCGGTCGAAGCGTCAAGGGGTTCGTTGCCTTCCGCTCCCCCGGCCAACAAAAGGCCCGACGCTTGGGCCATTTCGATCACTGCGGTTTCTCCGCTAAGGCGCCACCCGGCCTCTACCGGTTCGCCTAATGGCCCCTGCACCACCATGGTGCGGTTTGCACCCCCCAAGGCTTCGAGCGTTCCTTCGCCCCCATCGGCCATCGGCGCTAAATCAACATCGCCTCCCCAAGAAACCACCGCTCGACCAATGGCCGCCGCAACTTCTTGAGCCGAAGCCGAAGATCTAAACTTGTCTGGAGCGGCAACTACCCGCACCCTCTTCTCCTACTCAGAGATAATCAAGCCGTCGCTGCCCAAAATAACCACGATGTCCGCTTGACCCACTCGTTCAACCGAACCCTCGGGCACCGCCAAACCGCGTGCCGGCATGCTTACCAGCAAGTTGGGGTCGTCTAATTCCAAGAAGTCCATCAAACCTTTGGCCTCATTCAAAAAGCCACTGCGGTAAAAAATGGTGGTTTGTGTCGTGACGTCAGCATTAGCCGGTGCCAAAAGGGTGTACCCGGCGGGCGTAATGCGGTCAGTGACGCTGGTGGCCGCTCGAGAAATCCGTGCCCCGTTAGCCACCAACACCGTTACCTCGTTCGGCGGAAGGGTGGCCACCGGAAAAATAGTAGTGGTGGTGGTGTCCAGCGGCTCGCCATCAATGCCCGTCTCGGTCGGTGCCTCGGGGCCATCCGTCGTGTCGGTGGTGACACCCTCCGTGGTGGTGGTTGCTGTTTCTTCCGGCGTTGGGGCCACGGCAAACTCTGAAGCACCGAGACCTTTCCATAGCAGCAGCACACCTAGTGCTACGGCAACCACAATAAGCAGCACCCCACGCGGGGCAGCTGCCGCATTGCTGGGACCTAAACCCCCACCTTTACTTCGGCGACCGTTGCTCATGTTTCATCTCCTGTAGACCCGGTGGGGGTCACCGTTTCATCAATCATTGACTCACGCCGGGCTTGGCGGCGCCGATCTCGTTGCCGCTGCAAACGACGAACCACCAGCGGATCGTAAAGCGCAGCCTCGGGCATGTCTAACAATTCAACCAACAACTGGTAGTAGCGGGTTAAGGAAAGTTCAAACCGCTCCTGTACCTGTTGATCTTTGGGGGCATCGTTAGTCCACCAGGATCGTTCAAAATCTAATATCGCTCGGTCACGTTCAGTAAGTTCCACCATGTGAGTCTGCCCGCTCAAAGACCGCGATTCAAGCACCCCCTCTCTTAGCTCTCTTGAGGTCATGTTTTCTTCAGTTTTCAAAGAAGAAATAAGGCTTTGTTGGCCACCGGTCAACCCGCACCGGCCACAGATTATGCGTCCACCCAAAGCGCTCTCTAACTGCAGGATTCAAGAAGATCAAGCGTCTCCAAGTCAACGACATGGGCCGCGTGACGTTCTGCCATAGCGCTAAACAAAGCGATCCCGCGTTCATCTTCAGTTACTAGCGCCGCGGCCACCACCGCCATATGTAAACCAGCGACCGCATGCAGTCGGTAATCTGCCCAGCAACGGTCCCACGAGATCAATCCACCGGAGCGGTGTTCAAGTTGCTCATGGTAGGAACGCACCAGATCCTCTTCGTGGACCCGACGGTCTTCGGTTAAAAGCCCCGCACCACAAAAATAAGAAACGTCTGCTACCGGAGGCCCGTAGCAGACGGTCTGCCAATCCACCGCAGTGACCCCCTCAGGGCCAAACATTAGGTTGTCCAGGCGGTAATCGCCATGAAGAAGCCGGTAGGGGGCAGAGGACAGAGTCAGCCATTTCTTGGCACACCCCTCGAACCGTTCTGCGACGCGAATCGTTTCAGCGGGCAGTCGATCTGCGTACCGCTCAAGAAAAGTTGGGAGGAGGGTTGCGTACACCAGCCCCATATTTTCAGCAGCCTCTGGGCATTTGGAACCCAACCAATCCCGGGAAGCCAAACCGGGAATTTCTACCCCGTGAAGCCCGACCAACTCTTTCAAGGCAGCGTTTGCTTCATCTGGTGAACAGCCAGTGATCTGGTCTCCCACGGTGGCCGGCGCAAGATCTGCCATTAACACGACAAACTCACCAGTTTTGGCATCTATCTCGGAGTAATGACAGTTAGGAATCCGAATGTCTACATGACTCGCTAACTCACTAAAAAAATTAACTTCACGCTGATAAATACCGGTGAGGAGAGCCGCAGCACGACTCTCTTCGTCGGCGGAGGCAAACTTTCCTACCACGGTGGCCGGCCCCGGTGGCCCGCCCCAAGTGAGTTGATAGCGAAAAGTGTCTCCCATTTTTCCCGCACCGATGGGCTGAGTGGTAAACCCGGTGACCGTCGCCGACTCAGCAGCCGCTCCACAGGCCTGAAGGCGGTCGGTTAACCAACTTTTACTCACATGGTCCGGGTTTATGGTCTTGACCTTCTCATCGGGCGCCATCTAGCAAACTGCGAAATCCGGCCGGCCCATAAGGCCCAAACACGAGTTGCTCTAAGACACCTATGCCCTGGTGCTGGCCATCAGAGGCCACCACCACTTGCTGGACGTGCACGTTATCTGGGGCCAAAAGGTCGAGGCCTGCTGGGTCAAAGCTTTCTCCACCTAACGCCAACTCACCTTTCCATACTCCCTGCCCCCACTCCTGATGCCCGTAGCCGAGACCCTTCATCTGGAATCTAAGTTGTGGTTCAAGTTCAATAGTGCGTACCTGACCATAAAGGTCAATCAAGTCGAGGGCGGCCCGTGCGGCCAACCGGGTCTCGGGGTGGTAGTCCACTCGATGTACCGCCGTGGCCATGCGAGTAGCGGTTAAATCGAGTTCGTCGGGTATGTCTGCCTCTGAGGCATAGAGCGGGGAAACCAACCCCTCACGAACCAAGGCTTCACCTTCGGGTCCATCAAAAAATATTGCATGGGTGATGTGATCTTCCCAAATAAGCGGAGCCCACAGAAAAAACAAACTTGGGCTTGGGCCGGGAGCACCAAGGGGAACCCGCTCACCTACCCGTCGAACACCCCAAGAGCGATCCTTGGTGCCCAGCCAGGACTCTTCATTAACTTTGAACTCACCGTCGGGGTGGCTTACCGTTCCGGTCCAGCGCCCAAACTGATCAAACCGAGTGGCATCCATAAACCGCCGCGTCCCGGTCCAGATCGTTTGTCGTGCCTCTTCAATGGCCGAAGTCCGTGCCGAAAAAGTTAAATCACAAGCTAGGCCGGAGTCGTTTTCGTCAAGAATGATTCGAGCCCGACGTAAGGGTTCGATAATTTCAAGCCGCAACGGCCCAACGCTCGTGTTGGTGCGTTCTTGAGGGGCTCGACCCGACCCGTAGAAGCAATGCTGGCGGCCACCGGCCTCTACCACGCTAAAGGCACCATCAATGATCCCTCGGTGGGGGTACACCGCCATGCCGAAACTGAAATAGCAGGAAGCATCTTGATTGTACCCATTGAACCACGATCGGTCATAAAAGTTCGGGTCAGAAGTTCCCGGGTAGGCCAACGGTTCGGGCGTCTGATGAATCGGGTAGTCGTCGAACAAGTTGAGCATCGGGTCCCTCATTTTCCAAAATGCAGCCATTGGGTTCTTGCCGTGAGCCAGAGTATGGCATGACCAGCACCGTTGAGCAGCGTTCGCTTAACATTTAGATTCGCTACTCAACCTGTGGCTCGCGTCGCTTCCCTTATAAATACTGCGATGCGTAAAACTGTCAGGCTTTTCATGACCGGCCAGGTGGGTCGCCTCGCTAACCTTAGAGTTACTGGGATTGTGTCTCGTAGCTTTTGCCACAAACACCGCCCGCCCGAGTAGCTCAGTTGGCCAGAGCAGGCGCCTTGTAAGCGTCAGGTCGTCGGTTCGAATCCGACCTCGGGCTCGCTTTTTCCAATCAACGTTCGGCGCCCCGCTACATCAAAGAGCGCTACTGCCGCAGCGGCCGACACGTTCATGGAGGCCAAAACCCCTTGCATGGGAATGTAGGCCAAGGTGTCACAGCGCTCAGAAACCAGGCGAGAAAGCCCGGTGCCTTCTGCTCCCATCACCAAAGCCACACCACCATCTTCGACCCGGACGTCACCGATAGCCGCTTGCCCACCAGCATCCAAACCCACCGACCAAACTCCCACTTCAGCAAGTCGCCTCAAAGCTTTAGGTAGCCCCGACACTGTGCAAAGACGCAAGTGTTCAATAGATCCGGCGGCCGACTTGGCGGCGGTAGCAGTAATGCGTGCCGCACGATGCTTAGGCAAAATGACCCCGGTGACTCCGGCGCATTCTGCAGAACGCAAGATGGCTCCTAAGTTTCCTGGGTCGGTGACCCCGTCGAGCATCAATAAAAAAGGCAACTCGCCTTTAGGGCCCGGGATCAAGAGGTCTTCGAGTTCATAGTCCTGCAACGGGGCAGCCAAAGCGAGCACCCCTTGAGGGGCCTCAGTTTTGGCCATGGACTCAAACTTGCCCCGCGGCACCTCTCGGATAGTCACCCGTGCTTCATCGGCCAGATCAATAATGTCGTCCAAGATTGCTGCTGGGTCCAGATCGCCGGCCAGCACTACTTCACGAGTACGGCGGTGCCCCGCTAAGAGCAACTCGCGCACTGCTTGGCGACCTTCTACTTGGTCGCCACCGAGCCCCTTAACCGCACCCTCGCTACGGCGGCGCACTGGGGTGGCTCCCCGCTGGCTTGAGCCGCGACCTTTGGCGTTGCTATTGCGGCGCGCCGGGCCGCCCCGCCCACCTTTACCGGTGCGTTCCGCCGGTCTGCCGCGAGACGGCTTTCCCTTGCGTTGATTGCCACCTGATGTTCGACTCATGTTCGCTCCAATAGTGTTACGGCAAAACAGGCCACGCCTTCTTGGCGGCCTAAGGCCCCCAGGCCTTCGGCGCGACGACCTTTCACCGTTACCGGTGCGCCAATTGCCGCAGTTAATTTTTTTTGCATTTCTGCTCGGTGGGGGGCCAAGTGGGGGGTTTCTAGAATCACTGTGCAGTCCACGTTAGCCACTTTCCACTGCGCAGCGTTTACCGCCTCCACGGTGTCGCTAAGCAAAGCCATGCTGTCCGCTCCGGCCCATTTTACTTCGGTGTCTGGGTAGCGCTCCCCAATATCGCCCAAACCCGCCGCCCCGAGTAATGCATCAATGCAAGCATGAGCAATAACGTCGGCATCGCTGTGGCCCGCCAAACCCGGACCATCAAAACGTACGCCCCCCAAAATCATGACCCGCTCTGCGTCTTTGCTAAAAGGATGCACATCAAAGCCTTGACCTACTCTTATTTCAGGCATCGGTGTTCCTTAATTTCAGATGGTGGTTGAGTATGGCTAAATCTTCCACATGGGTGACCTTTATATTGCCAGTTTCCCCGGCCACTACCTCTACTTGGCCCCCATGAGCTTCCACCAGCGAGGCATCGTCGGTCGTTTCCCCCTGTTCTTTATGCGCCTGGCGCAACGCTTGAGCAGAAAAACCTTGAGGAGTTTGCACTATGACCACTTGCTGGCGATCCAGCGCTCCGCCTTGCCGCCAACGCAGCGAATCAGTGGCCGTGAGACCCGGGACCACCGCATCTGCTCCTTGACGCACTGCTTCAACTACCGCAGCAAAAAGAGCGGGTGAAGCCAGCGGGCGGGCCCCATCGTGGACTAACAAAATCTCTGCGCTAGTCGGCACAGCAGCCAGCCCAGCCCGTACTGAAGCCGATCGTGTTGCTCCCCCGGCCACCACCGCTGCTACTTTTTCAAAACCCTCAAGCAGGTGTTCCACTGCCTGGCAACGATCAGCGGCCGTCACCACCACCACCGTTCCCACGGTCTGGGCGGCGGCCACCGAATGCTCAAGTACCGTTTTTCCGCCCAAAGAGGCCACCGACTTGTCGGCACCAAAGCGCTCCCCGTGGCCCGCAGATACCACCACGGTCCAAACATTCAACGAAGACAAAGGGCCGTATCCGGCATGGCTACCACTCATATCAACTAGCATGGTCGTTGAATATGCCAGACACCACCTTTTTCCAAGAGACTTTGCTGTTCGCTGGACTTGACCCGTCCGCGCTCGCACCGATTGTTGACCAGTCAGTTGACCGCGAGCTGCTTCGCGGCGACGTGATTTTTCGCGAAAATGACAAACCCGACGAGCTCTACATTGTTCATTCTGGGCGCATTGCCATTGCCAATAAGTCCATTGATGGACGGGAATCAATGGTGGCATTAATGGAATCGGGTGACCTTTTCGGAGAAATGGGCCTCTTCGATGGCCATGGACGGTCTGCGGAAGCTCGGGCCCTTGAGACCTCTATCGTGACCTGCATTCCTTACGCCCCGGTGCGGGCCCTCTACGAAAATGATCCCCGCCTTTTGTGGCGAGTGGTTGACATGCTGGCCGGGCGACTACGCAACATGGACGAAGCCTTAGCGGATTCTGTGTTTTTAGATGTCACCGGTCGTACCGCAAAACGCTTGTTGGAATTAGCTGGCCAAAGTGATGAGTTTTCTCTCCCCATTACTCAAGAAGAATTAGCGGGCATGGTAGGGGCCTCACGCGAACGGGTCAACAAAGCCATTGCCTCGTTTATTCGTTTGGGGTGGATTGAACAGATTGACCGCACCTACCGCATTACTAACCGCGAACAACTGGTCATTCGCTCTCACTAGCCACTCGGTTTTAGTCGCTTATTTCCATCCATTGCGCTACCCGTTGCCATGCATCGGCGGCATCATCGGGTCGATGGGCAGGCCGCGAAGCATCGTGAACAAACCCGTGATCTGCTTCGGGGTAGCGCACTACCTGGGCACCGGTAGCGGCCAACAATTTTACTTCATCTTCGGGTGTCCACGAATCAAGCGACCCCACAATGGCCAACACCGAGGCGGCGTCACCTTGATTTAACGCCGCCAATGGTTCAAGAGAGTCGTTGTTTTTCCATTGTTCAGGAACTTGGATCATCCCGTAGAACGGGCAATGGCGATCAAAACGTCCGGTAGCCACTGCCTTGAGGGCATACATTCCGCCCATGCAGAAGCCGAGAATACCTACTGGTTCGACGCCGGTGGCCTCGGCCGCCGCCACGGCATCACCTAATACCCTTTGGTCGGTAAGCAGGTTTCCGGCCGTCAAACGGTCAGCCACCTCAAGGTGTTCCTGGCCGGGGTACAGCTCAAAAGCACAAACCGACCACTGGTATTTTTGTGCCAAGTCAGCCACCAAGTCAACAAACAACGGGCGCATGCCCATGATGTCGGGGATTAACACCACACCTCGCTTAGCGGGGCCCGTCTTTGGATGGGCAAGTTCAGCGAGAGTCCCCGAGGGAAGTTCAATTTTCATAAAGCCATTATTGCCGAGAAATCTCTTCGGGGAAAGAGCGGTCTGCTTGTAGAGCGACTTTTACTGCTTCGGCCACCGTGGCTACCCGAATCGCCCGCATGCCTTCCGGCGGTTCGGGGGCCGACAGAGGAATCACTGCGGTACGAAACCCCAACCGGTGGGCTTCTCCTAAACGTTGCTCACTACGGCTTACTTGACGAATTTCTCCGCCCAGGCCGACCTCGCCACAAGCCACCGTGTCCGGGTTAAGCGGCCGGCCGGTGGCCGCAGAAGCCACCGCCAAAGCCAACGGCAGATCGGCCCCGGGCTCGGTGACCGCTACTCCGCCTACCGCTCCCACAAAAACATCTACCGAACCTAAAGGCAGCCCGGCCCACCGCTCTAACACAGCCAACAACAACGCCAACCGACGAGCGTCGATCCCCTGTGAGGAGCGTCGCGGATGCGGGGTGGTTGAAGGTACCACCAAGGCTTGCAACTCAACGAGCAGCGGGCGGTGGCCCTCTAAAGCAGGGAAAACCACCGACCCCGGTGATTCGGTGGCCCGATCAACCAAAAAGAGTCGGCTGGGGTCTTTTACGGAACTCAAACCCTCCATGCTCATTTCGAACACCCCCAAAGCGTCGGTGGGACCAAAACGATTTTTGGCCACCCGCAACAGTCGTAAGGCATGGTGGCGATCGCCAGAAAGCTCCACCACCGTATCTACAACGTGTTCGAGGACTTTGGGCCCGGCTAGCGACCCGTCTTTCACCAAGTGCCCCACCAAAATAGTGGCCATGTTTCTTGTTTTGGCTTCAGCCACCAACCGGTGGGCACAAGCGCGTACTTGCCCGGGTGTGCCCGGGGTGGCCCCCGCTCCTTCGATATGCACCGTCTGGATAGAGTCCACGATCAGCAACTCGGGAGCCAGTTCGTCGAGTTGCTCTACTACCGCTTCTACCGCCGCATCGGTAGCGAGCCAAAGGTCGTCATGTAAAGCGTTGAGACGTTCTGCCCTTTGCCCTACTTGAGCCGCTGATTCTTCTGCGCTCACCAACAACACTCGGCGCCCTTGGCTGGCCCACGAGGCGGCCAGTTGCATGGTCAACGTAGATTTGCCGATACCTGGCTCGCCACCCAACAAGGTGACCGACCCGGGCACTAAACCACCTGACAGTGCTCGGTCGAGTTCTGCCACCCCGGTAGTTTGGGCGGTAGCGGTGACCCGCTCTACCTCGGTTAGCGGTACTGCTTTTCCTCGGGAGACCACCACCTGGACGGAAGCGTTACCTCCCGCTACCACCGTTTCTTCAAGGGTGTTCCACTCGCGACACTGTGCGCAATTTCCTGTCCACTTGGGGTAGGAGTGCCCACACGATGAACATACATATACCCGCCGAGGGCGAGCCGAACCAAGTGATGTAGATGAAGCCATAGGGAGACCTTAGGCGTGACCTGTGACAGTCCCAAAGGAGCTAAGAATCGGCCGACTCTTCTGGCGGCTCATCAGGGAGCACATCGGCTTCAATAGGAGTCGGCTCTGGGGGCGGGGCGGGAGTGCTGGGCTTGAACAACTCGGCGAACCCATCTATTACCGGGTGAGGGAAACCTTCAGGAATAAGTGCCGTGCCGCGTAACAAAACCGTAGATAACCCCATGCCGCGCGCTGCTTCTAGCGTGGCTGAATCAGAATCAATCAACAACATATTGTGAAACGAAACACCGGTCATGCGGCGTAATGCTTCGAACATTGCTTGGCTAGGTTTACGCGCCCCTACTTCGCCGCTGACCACCCAATGTTGAATCAAGTCATCGAGCCCGAAACGGTTCTTTAGCTGCACCGACCACGGCAAAACCGCATTGGTCAAACAAGCCACCTGAAGGTTGCGCTCTTTCATACGGTCCAAGAAAGGTACGACATCCGAGCGAATTCCTACCTGCGAAAGATATTCCGCATCCAAGTCGGCTTCTATCCCGGTGATCCCCACCGAGGACCAAAAATCGTTAGCAGAAACGTGTCCTAAACTTGCCGCCCGATAGCGCTCAGCGATTTCTTGAGGGTTGGCGATCCCGCCACGTTGGCGCACGAAAGGCACTAACAAACCTTCAGGGTCGGTACCCACGTCCCAAATGACCCCAACTCCGCCCAGCACCAAAAGCTCTAGGGTGCGCTCCCCAGATTCCTGTGGTTCCGCCACGGGAAGTGGCGTGCCTTTTTTTGCTCGACGGGTGGGTACCGAAGGTCTAGGAAGTGTCGGACCCGCTTGGCGGCCCATCACCAGTCGCACGATTTGCAAAACCACCACCAACACAAAAAGCGCGGCCGCTATCGCCGCCACGGTTCGCCACATACGCGGTGTTCGGTCTTCAAGTGTCCAAGACAAAGTAAACGGCTCAGCGAGTTCTTCGCCTAAACCTAATTCCCAGTGGGCCACCCCATCTTGCATTAACCCGTTGGTGGCCCCGGTTTCTGGTAGAACCACCTGAAGGTCAAAAGCAAAGGCATCTTCGGCAGAACAATTTTCTTCTGCACAGCCCGTTAACTCACGGATTTCTTCTTCGGTGTGCCCCAGGGTAAGCCCCGACAGCGTGGCATCAAGTTCAGCATCGCTAAACAAAGCCAGCCCTGTGGTGAGGTCCACCGACCCGGTTAGTGCCCAAGAGGTGCGCGCAAACGAGCGCTCTCTGGTCAAGGTCACGTCGGTAAATACTCCCGGACCGGCAATATCACGCAGCACCGCAGGAAGCCGCTCAGGCACAGCAAAGGGTTTACTGGCGTACAGTCGGGTCGTCCCGCCTGTTGCTGCTTGTTCGGGTCCCTCTATGGTCCACCCGGCGTCGGTTAAATCGCTCAACCGCAACTGGTCTTCAAGATTCCCTACGACTTGAAGCGCTTCTTCATCAAGGGCCACCGCTACCTCAACGACGCCCGAACCATCGGGGGTCACGTTGATGGTCACCGTGGTGTCCACTTGGCATGCCGTTAAACCCAGCAAGGCCCCAAAAATCCAGAGAGGAAGAAGGCGTCGCATAATGAGTAACGCTAGATCACCAACGAGGGGTTGCCTCGGCAGAACATCCACCGAGGGGTTATTCCGCTCCCTCAACTGCCATCTCGACCGTTGGGGGCTCGAAGCCTTCGATGGTACGGAAGGCGATTTTTTGTTTACCGGCGTTTTCTTCGTCATCTTCGACATCGACGATCACTATTTCTCCGGCCCTGAACTCTTTATGCAAAAGGCGCTCCGAGAGCGGGTCCTCGACCAATCGTTGCAGAGCACGCCGCAAGGGGCGGGCTCCCATTGAGGGGTCATAGCCTTGGACAGCCAAGTGCGCTTTAGCGGCGTCGGTGAGTTCAAGGCCCATGCCCTGGCCCGCCAATTGCTTGGCTAAACGCTTGACCATGAGGTCCACAATGCGGGTGACTTCTTCAACGCTGAGTTCATGGAAAACAATGGTGTCGTCAATACGGTTTAAGAACTCTGGCCGGAAGTGATCTTTCAAAGCATCTTGCACTTTGGCTTTCATTCGTTCGTAGCTCACCGCTTCATCATTTTTGGTAAAGCCCAAGTTGGCTTTGCGCAAGTCGGCCGTACCCAAGTTAGAGGTCATGATGAGTACCGTGTTGCGGAAGTCCACCGACCTTCCTTGCGCATCGGTAAGTCGGCCTTCTTCGAGGATCTGCAACAGCGTGTTGAACACATCGGGGTGAGCTTTTTCTACCTCGTCGAACAACACCACCGAGAAGGGGCGGCGGCGCACCGCTTCGGTCAACTGGCCGCCTTCGTCGTAACCCACGTAACCCGGAGGGGAACCAACCAAACGGCTTACCGTGTGTTTTTCCATGTATTCCGACATGTCGAGCGCAATAAGGGCCGTTTCATCGCCGAACAAAAACTCTGCCAATGCTTTAGACAACTCAGTTTTGCCTACCCCGGAAGGGCCTAAGAAAATAAACGAACCAGAAGGCCGTTTCGGATCTTTTAACCCCGCTCGAGTGCGGCGGATCGCTTGGCTAACTGCCTTAATGGCATCTTCTTGACCGATGACTCGTTTATGTAGTTCGTCTTCCATGCGAAGAAGTTTCTGTGTCTCTTCTTCGGTCAACTTGTACACCGGTATGCCAGTCCATACGGAAAGAACTTCTGCAATAGATTCTTCGTCTACCTCGTCAAATAAGTCGACGCCGGTTTCACGAATTTCTCCTTCTCGTTCTTCTTTTTCTGCTTGGAGTTCTTTTTCGCGGTCACGGAGTTGGCCTGCTTCTTCAAAGTCTTGCGCTTCGACCGCTGATTTCTTTTTCTGCGTAACCTCAGCGAGGGAGCTTTCAAGTTCTCGTAAGTCTTCTGGGGTACGCATGCGCTTAATGCGCATACGTGAGCCTGCTTCATCAATAAGGTCAATGGCCTTATCGGGCAAAAAGCGGTCAGAAATATAGCGATCAGCCAAGTTGGCGGCCGCCACCAACGCTTGATCGGTAATGGTTACCCGATGATGGCTTTCGTAACGTTCCCGCAGGCCTTTAAGAATTTCGATGGTGTGAGCCACCGAAGGTTCATCTACCTTGACCGGTTGAAAACGACGTTCCAGAGCGGCGTCTTTTTCAAAATGTTTACGGTATTCATCTAGAGTGGTGGCCCCGATGGTTTGCAATTCTCCGCGTGCCAACATGGGCTTCAAAATGGACGCTGCGTCGATGGCTCCTTCAGCCGCACCGGCGCCCACCAAAGTATGGATTTCGTCGATGAACAAAATGATGTCGCCGCGGGTGGTGATTTCTTTCAATACTTTCTTCAACCGCTCTTCGAAGTCTCCGCGGTAGCGGCTTCCGGCTACCAGGGCGCCTAAATCAAGGGTGTAGAGCTGTTTGTTGTGAATGGTTTCAGGGACCTCATCGTTAGCGATGAGTTGCGCCAAGCCCTCCACGATTGCTGTCTTGCCGACCCCTGGTTCACCAATCAGCACTGGGTTATTTTTTGTACGTCGAGAAAGCACTTGCATGATCCGCTCAGATTCACGCGATCGGCCAATGACCGGGTCAAGTTTATTGTCGCGAGCCAGCTGCGTCATGTTGCGGCCGAATTGATCCAGGATGACCGATCCTGACGAAGCATCGCCGCCACTGCCACCAGAAGTTGCGCCACTTTTTTCTTGCGCATCGGAACCCGGGCCGCTCCCGCTGCCGGAATATCCTGACAAAAGTTGAATAACTTGTTGGCGCACCCGAGAAAGGTCAGCGCCGAGTTTGCTGAGTACCTGAGCGGCTACCCCTTCGCCTTCGCGAATAAGGCCCAACAAAATATGTTCGGTGCCGATGTAGTTGTGGCCCAATTGAAGGGCTTCACGCAACGAAAGTTCTAAAACTTTTTTTGCTCGCGGAGTAAACGGGATGTGGCCGCTGGGCGCTTGGCCGCCTTGGCCAATGATCTCTTCAACCTGTTCGCGTACTGCTTCAAGGGACACACCAAGAGAGTCCAGCGAACGCGCTGCTACCCCTTCGCCTTCATGTATCAAACCAAGCAAAATATGCTCGGTTCCGATGTAATTGTGGTTAAGGGTGCGCGCCTCTTCTTGCGCTAACACCACCACCCTGCGGGCCCTGTCAGTAAAACGTTCGAACAACCGGTTCTCCTCTGAATCTTGTAGTTCCTAAGTGTACCGCTCTACTGTGACGACCCACGGGCAGCCTTTCTCAGATTTTTTCTGCTCTGAACTAAATAATGGTTTTTCGCGGCCAGATGTGGGCGTATCCTCACCCCGTGGCCTCTCCTTCACCTCTCTTGGCGCTTCCCGGCATGGCCGGAGACATTGAGCGCGTAAACGATGAGCTTCGCCGGTCGGTGCAATCACCGGATGCCTTTTTGACGGAGGTGGCTTTGCATCTCATAAGCGCCGGGGGCAAACGGGTGCGCCCTGCCTTAGCCATCACTACTTCACTTTTGCCCAGCAGCGACCCGGGGCCCGCCGACCACGACGTTATTCGTGGTGGGGTAGCCATTGAGCTCGTGCATCAAGGTTCGCTTTACCACGACGATGTTATGGATGGTGCTGAAACGCGCCGCAATGTGCAGAGCGTCAACGCCAAATGGGGAAACCGAGAAGCCATTTTATCGGGCGACTTTTTGTTGGCTCGCGCTTCGGGGATCGCCGCCGATTTAGGCACCGAGGTCGCCGGGTTGCTCGCTGACACCATTGCCTCGCTTTGTGAAGGCCAAGTCCGTGAGCTGCAACACACCTTCGATGTTGACCGCAGCGAAGAGGCCTACTTTCAATCAATTTCCGGCAAAACCGCGGTGCTGTTGGCTGCTGCGGGCCGTGTAGGAGCCCTCGTGGCCGATCATCCCCGCCACTTGATTGAGGCCGTGACCTCCTTTGGACATTTCTACGGGATGGCCTTCCAAGTAATCGATGACGTACTTGACGTGGTGGCCACCGATGAGCAACTGGGTAAACCAGCAGGCAACGACCTTGTTGAAGGGGTTTACACTTTGCCGGTTATCCGTGCGCTGACTGGGCCTGCGGGCCAACAACTCCGCCACCTCTTGGGTGGTCCTCTTGACGCAGCCGCTCGCGACCAAGCCCGAGACTTGGTCCGTCAAGATGAAGCCATGGGCTCAGCGATGGCTACCGCAGTGGACTACACCAACCGGGCCCGTTCGGCGCTCAACGACCTCTCGCCCACCCCGGCGCTCGCTACGTTGCAGATGACCTGTGACCTCTTGCTTGATCGCGCCAACGACGTGGCCGGCACCCATTTTTAGTCAGCGAGACCCTGTTCGGGCCGCAACGTAGGAAAAAGAATCACGTCGCGAATAGCGGTAGTGTCGGCCAGCAACATGACCAAACGGTCCATGCCGATACCTAACCCACCGGTGGGAGGCAGGCCGTAGTCCAAAGCTCGCAAATAGTCTTCGTCGACCACCATGGCTTCGGCGTCGCCGGCTGCTTTTTCTGATTCTTGGGCCGAGAAGCGGTTGCGTTGTTCCTCGGGGTCCACTAACTCGCTAAAAGCGTTGCAGAGTTCTCGCCCAGCCACGATGCCTTCAAAGCGTTCTACCCAACCGGGTTGGTCTCGGTGGTCTCGGGACAGCGGTGATACTTCTTGCGGGTAGTCGGTAACAAAAATAGGGCCCCATAACTTGGCCTCGGTGGTTTTTTCGTAGAGTTCCAAAATTAGTTTGCCCGATCCGTAATGATCTTTTACTGGCACCTCATGCTGCTCGCACATAGCCACCAACTCTTCACGTGGGGTAGCTAAATCAACATCAAGGCCGGCATGTTCTAAAAGTAGTTCTCGCATGGTGGCTCGTCGCCAGGGAACAGAGAGGTCAAGCTCTTGCCCGTCGTAGGTGAGGCTGGTGGTTCCTAAAATTTCTTGGGCCAAGTGGGCTACCAACTCTTCGACCAGCACCATGATGTCGGTGTAGTCGGCGTACGCCTGGTAGAGCTCCAACATGGTGAACTCAGGGTTGTGTCGGGTAGAGAGTCCTTCGTTGCGAAAAACCCGAGCGATCTCAAAAACTCGTTCAAAGCCGCCCACCACCAGGCGCTTTAGGTAAAGCTCGGGGGCGATGCGCAAGTAAAGGTCCAGATCTAACGCGTTGTGATGAGTGGTAAAAGGTCGCGCTAACGCACCCCCGGGGATGGGGTGAAATACTGGGGTTTCTACTTCTAAGAAATCTTTTTCTTCTAGCCAGCGGCGAGTCAGCGACATCACTTTGCTGCGCAATAAAAAAGTCTGGCGGGCCTCTTCGGTCACCCACAGGTCTACGTAGCGTTGGCGGTAACGGGTGTCGGTATCTGAAATGCCATGCCACTTGTCGGGGAACGATCGACGGGCCTCTGCGAGGCGCACCCATTGGGCCACCCTTACCGAAAGTTCTCCCCGTCGGGTTTTAATGACCTCACCGGTCACCCCCACCCAGTCACCTAAATGCAGCGCACTGAAGTCAGGAAACTCTGGAGTGGTTTTTTCTTGAGCGAAAAGTTGAATGCGTCCCGTGGCGTCTTGCAGGGTGCCAAAAACTAAGCGCCCTTGATCGCGTTTAAGCATGAGCCGCCCGGCCACCGTGACCTCTACTCCGGTGCTTTCTCCATCGGCCAACTCGGCGTAAGTTTTTTGTAAATCCCCCGCATGGTCGGTGGGGTCAAAACGGTGCGGAATGGCTTGTTCGCTCATCAACTCAGCTCCTGGTTGCGTTGATACACGAGACGCAGCCCATGCAGGGTCAAAAATGGTTCTACGTGTTCAATAGTGCGGGCCACCGGAGCGATCAAATGAGCCAAGCCGCCGGTAGCTACCACCGTGCAGGTGTCAAGTTCGGCCCGAAAGCGCTCCACCATGCCATCTATTTGTGCGGCGAAACCGTAAATGGCACCCGACTGCAGCGACTCTTTGGTGCTTTTCCCAATCACGTTTCGAGGCTCTACCAACTCAATAGCTCCCAGAGCAGCGGCCTTGCCGAACAAGGCGTCCAGACTGATTTCAATACCGGGGGCAATAGCGCCGCCCATGAACTCACCTTTGGCAGAAATCACGTCAAAGTTGTTGCCGGTGCCGAAGTCCACCACCACCAGTGGGCCGCCGTACAAGTCGAAGGCGGCCACCGCATTGGCAATACGGTCGGCTCCTACTTCTCGAGGGTTGTCGTAAAGGATGGGCATCCCGGTGCGTACTCCGGGTTCGATAACCACTGGTTCTTGATTTCCGTGGCGTTCTATCATTTGGCGCAAACTGGCCAACACTCGGGGCACCCCGGCGCACATGGCGACGTGATCTACATCGAAGGCGAAGTCCGATGCCTCTAAAAGGTTGCGGATAATTACTGCATGTTCGTCAGCGGTGCGGTCTGCATCGGTGGCGATACGCCAGTGGTCGAGCAAACCCGCCCCGGCACCGTTGCCCGAAGCATCGTCGTCTTGGTAGAGGCCGATGACCGTTTGGGTGTTGCCGACGTCAATGGTCAAAAGCATCAACGTTCTCCTTGCCGTGTCGAAAAATGGGGCCGCCTAAGCGGTTGGATACTAAGCAGTTGGATACCAAGAGGTTAGACGGACAGAACGCTTCTTCCGGGCCACTTTAAAGATCTAGCCCAATATCTAAAGCCGGGGCGCTGTTGGTTAAAGCCCCGCTGGAAATACAGTCCACTCCGGTGGCGGCGTAGTTGGCCAGAACATCAAAGGTGATTCCCCCGGAGGCTTCAAGAAGTGGGCGCCTTCCGTGCTGTTGTTCAAAGGCTTGAGCGGCGGCCACACATTCTTTCACCACCGCTGGAGTCATGTTGTCTAGGAGCAAAGCGTCGGCCCCGGCCGCCGTCGCCTCTTGCGCCTGTTCTGGAGAATCGCATTCCACGTGCACCGTCCGTCCGGGCCATTTTTGTTTGGCTTGGGCCACCGCTGACGAAATATCGGTCCCGGTGAGGTGGTTGTCTTTAAGCATCACCCAGTCGCTGAGGTTGGCTCGGTGGTTGGCTCCCCCGCCGGCTCGCACTGCGGCTTTTTCTAGTGCCCGTAACCCTGGGGTGGTTTTACGGGTGTCCCACACCACGGCGCCGCCTGCCGCTTCGGCTACCCAGCGGGCCACCACGGTGGCGATACCTGAGAGGTGACTGAGATAGTTCAGTGCGGTCCGTTCGGCGGTAAGCACGGTAGCCAGCGGGCCTTCGAGGCGAGCCAACACTTGGCCGACTTCTATTTTGTCACCTTCGGCAACTTCCCAGGTCACCGCAATGGTGGCGTCAATTTGACGGAACGCTTCGGTGGCGCAAGCGGTTCCGGCCAGTACTCCATCTTGGCGGGCCGCCAGGACGCCGCGGGCTTTTGCTTCGGCGGGCACTAAGGCAGCCGTGAGGTCGCCTAAGGGAGTGAGATCTTCTTGCAGGGCGCGACGCACCGAGGCCTCTACTTCGATCTGTGGGGGGTGCAAGTACAAAACCATGCCCTAAGCCTGCCGCCCTCGGCCACCGCTGCCAACACGGGCCTTCAACCCGGTCATGCGTTGACCACTAAACGGAGGGTAAATGCGGGGTCAGTGGCCAAAAAATCTTGCCTGGTGTGGGCACCTCGTGATTCTTGGCGGGCCAAAGCGGCCGCCACCAGAGCCGTGGCCAAGGTGATGAGGTTTGTTGTTTCTGCGGCCGCCGGGCTGTCGGTGGCTTTGGGGCAACGGACAGCCAAAGCGTTAATGCGGGAAACTGCTTCGGTCAGTGAGTTCTCGTTACGAACTACCCCGGCATAGCGGGTCATGGTTTGTTGTAGTTCTTTTCGTAGACCTTGCGGGTCGTCGCTTCCCGTCATGGCCGGAAAACACACCGACAATTTTTTTACCCCGGGGCGAGTCGTCTCTTCGGGCGTCAGAAGAGCGGCCAGTGGGCCCGTAGCTTCCGGGCCGCCTTTTCCGGCAGCCACGGCCTCCACGACCCGGGCTCCATAAACCATCCCGTCCAGTAGCGAGTTTGAGGCCAAGCGGTTTGCCCCGTGTACCCCCACGCAAGCCACCTCGCCTGCCGCCCAAAGACCGGGCAGGCTTGAGGCTCCTTGCAAATCGGTTAACACCCCGCCACACAGGTAATGCGCGGCCGGGGCCACCGGTAACCAATCTTTTGCCGGGTCTAAACCGAGTTTTTCGAGATCGTCCGCAATGGTCGGGAAACGGGTTGAAAAAGAGGCCAGCCCGGTGGCGTCTAGCCAGAGGTGTTCTACTTCTTGGTCAAACATGCGCTGGGTCATGGCCCGAGACACCACATCTCGGGGCGCCAATTCGTCGACGAACGACTCTCCGTCACGGTCTCGCAACAGTGCTCCGTGGCCCCGCAGTGCTTCAGAAAGCAAGGGTCGCGGCATGCGGTCGTGGTGAAGCGCCGTGGGGTGGAACTGCACAAACTCTACGTCGGCCACCGCCACCCCTGCTCGAAGGGCCATAGCGACCCCGTCGCCGGTGGCTTCCAAAGGGTTGGTGGTGACGGCGAACAGTTGCCCTGCCCCGCCGGCCGCTAACAAAACTTGAGGAGCCCTCACCTGGTGGTTTTCTCCGTGCTGGTCAAGAACTTGTACTCCCACGCACCGGCCGTCTTCCACAATCAAGTCGGTAACGAAATGGTTTTCGCGTAATTCGGTAGCGGTGGCTTTGACGGCCGCTACCAGCGCTCGTTCAATCTCTACTCCGGTGGCGGCTCCTCCCGCGTGAACCACCCGGGCCGTGGAGTGCCCGCCCTCTTGGGCCAGTAGAAGTTTTCCTGTTTCGTCACGGTCGAACACTGCGCCTCGGGCGATGAGGTCCAGTACCCGACCGGGCCCTTCGTCAACTAAAATCCTGACTGCTTTTTCGTCACATAGCCCGACCCCGGCGGCCAGGGTGTCTGCCAGGTGGAGGTCGGTGGAGTCAGGGTCGCCACTCAAAACGGCTGCTACCCCTCCTTGCGCCCAACGGGTGGTGGTTTGTTCTAATTGCCCTTTGGTTACCACCCCGACGGCTAAACCTAGATCGGCGGCCAATATTGCCGCCGAGAGGCCCGCTACTCCGCTTCCTATCACCAATAAATCAAGTGGTTGCTCAACAGGAGCCATAACGCTCCCCTTCTTGAACAGCACGATTATCCAACAGCCGGGTTGCCCCAAAACGCCCGGCCACCAACAAACGAGTATCTGTTTTAAAGGCCTCGACGGGCTGCAATGACTGTGGGTCCACCACTGCACAGTAATCAACAACCAACGCATCAGCGGTTTTCAAGATCTCGGTCATGGCCGCTTCTACTTTGAGCCGTTTCGTTGCGCCGCTGGTTATTAAATCAGCCCCCACTTTTAACGCTTGATAAAGAACCGGGGCTTGTGCTCGTTGGGCCGCCGTGAGGTAAACGTTGCGGCTGGAGAGCGCCAACCCATCTATTTCTCGCCAGGTGGGGCAGCCCACTACCGACACCGGGAGGTTGAGATCTTGCACTAATTGATGCACCACGGCCAGTTGTTGAAAATCTTTTTCTCCAAAAAATGCTTGGCAGGAGCCCACCAAAGAAAAAAGAGCGGCCACCACGGTAGTGACCCCTGCAAAATGGTCGGGACGGGTTACTCCTTCCCAAAGCCCAGCCATCTCACTTGCCGGAGCCGACGTGTCGAGGAGCGCTTTTTGCATTTCCTCAACCGAGGGACAAAAAATTAGATCAACTCCTTGAGTGGCGCACAAAACCGAATCTGCCGCAAAGTCTCTTGGGTAAGTAGCGAGATCTTCACTCGGGGCAAACTGCAACGGGTTGACGTAGATCGAAACTACGGTGAAGTCACAGGCCGCTACAGAGGCTCTCATCAACGAACTGTGCCCAGCGTGCAAACCTCCCATGGTGGGCACAAAACCCACTTTTTGGCCCTCTTGGCGGGCCAAAACAAGTTGCACTTGAAGGTCCTCGGCGGTGGTGACCGTGGCCACCGGGGTTTCTTCAGCCATCATTACCTAAGGGTTTACCGGGCCGATGGCCACCACTTGGGCCGCATCAGCAGCCATAACCTCTGCCGCCCCGGGCAGTGACGCCACCACTTCTGGGGCCACGTCACAAAAGGGAATCAACACAAAAGCTCGTTGATGCATCCGAGGGTGCGGCACTACCAAGTCGGGTTCGTTGACTTCTTCGCCGTCTACCCACAGTAAATCAACGTCGAGGGTGCGGGGGCCCCAGCGTTCGTCTCGCACGCGCTGAGCGGCCTTTTCGCTTTCTTGGCAAAGTTGCAAAAGTTGCCGAGGGGTGAGTTCGGTCAGCAACTGTGCCACACAGTTTAGGTACGGGCCCTGTTCGGGTCCGCCTACCGGAGCCGTTTCGTAAATCGCAGAAACCCCTGCCACATCGGGCAAGCCAGCCACCGCTTCTTGAAGAAAAGCCGCCCGGTCCCCAAGGTTTGACCCTAAACCCAGGTAGGCGAACCTTTTCATAGCGGTCGGTGAATTCTCACCCCGCTGGTGGCGAGATCTTGAGGCACCGGAGGGCGAAGTTTATGCACCGTCACCGTGACCTCTTTTACTTGCTCAAATTCTAGAATTTTTTCGGCGACGCGCCCGGCGCAACGCTCAAGCAGGTCAAAGCGTTCGGCTTTGATAATGCTCTCCACTAGTTCACAAAGAGCCCCATAGTTCACTGTGTCGTGAAGGTCGTCGGTTAAAGAAGCGGCTGCTAAATCGAGGTATACATCTAGGTCAAACGACAACGGTTGGCGCCGTTTGAGTTCTTCAGGGAGAAGCCCACAAAGGGCCAGCATGGTTAATCCCCGTAACTCAATACGGTCATTCAGCATCTTGATTCTCGTCAAGATGCTGGACAATAAGGTCAACGATACGACGGCCTGGGGTACCTAATGGCCGTTCCATGATCTGTTCGATCACCCCGATGGCATGGGGGCCGGTGGTCATCAGTTTGGTGGCCAACAGGTAAGCGGCCATAAGGCCACAGACCGTTTCGTTGAGTTCTTCCCGGTGCACCAAAATGCGTCCCCCGTTGGCCGTTAAGGTGGCCAAGCGGTTGATGACCTGAAGCAAACGGCCAATGCCTTCTTCGGCCCCACCAAAAGGTTCGTGGGCCCAGCGCACTACCAAATCATCGTAGTTATGCAAGTTGTGTTCGCTGGACAACAACGACACCACAACGTCAAAATCATTTTCGCGTATCCAAATAATTTCTTCTTGGCGACGCACTTTTCTATGGCTTACCCCGCACCCTCCGGGGCGTTCACAAACCGCGAGGTGGTCTTTAATGATCCAGCAAAAGCCGCGTGGCACAATGCCTTGTGCCCATTTACCTCTCATTGGTTCCTCCCTCGTTCAGACGGGGATTCCGGCAAATACCAGAAGCCATGAATTATCTCGCCCATCTTGTACCAACAAAACCCGTACGGCAACTTAACCAACCATTTTTGCTGCTTGAACAGTGATTGCTACCTCATGGGCCCGCACCATGGCTGCCCCTTTATGGAAGGCCCAGGTAGCGACCGCTACCGATCCTTCTTTTCGATCAGCTGGTTCGGTCGGGCCGAGAAGGCCGTCGCTCTTTCCTAAGATTTCTCCTAAGAAGCGTTTTCTGCTGGCTCCTACCACCACTGGCCAACCGGTTTCTACCAAACAGTCAAGGTGAGCCAGCAAGGTCAGGTTGTGGGCGGTTGTTTTGCCGAAACCCAAACCGGGGTCGATCCAAACTTCGGTGGCTCCGGCCGCTTGCGCCGCCTCGGCTCGCTGCACTAGGTAGTCCCTTACTTCTTGCACCACATCGTCGTATTGCGGTTCTTTCTGCATGGTGCGTGGGTCGCCCTGCATGTGCATGGCTACCCAGCCCACTTTTAGTTGGCCTGCGAGCTCACCTAAAGAGGCGCTGACATCGTTAATGAGCGTCGCTCCAGCATCCACAGCGGCTCGCGCCACCTCGCTATGACGGGTATCGACCGACACTTTTACTTGGCTAACCAGTCCGGCGATGACCGGTAACACGCGTTTTATTTCTTCGTCGGCCCCTACCGGGTTAGCGCCCGGGCGGGTGGACTCTCCGCCTACGTCAATAATGTCGGCTCCTTCTGCAACAAGTTTTTTGGCATGAGAAAGAGCGGCCTGGTGATCCAGGAACTGTCCGCCGTCAGAAAAAGAATCCGGGGTTACGTTCACTACTCCCATTACTTTGGTCATGCGTATCTCAATACCTGAGCGATGACCGTCAGCGCCGCAAAGGCTCAATAAAACGCATCGCTTCGGAGCGGGTCGCCATGTCGGTGCGGAATATTCCTCGTACTGCCGACGTTACGGTCACCGCTCCTGGTTTTTTTACGCCTCGCATAGACATACATAAATGTTCGGCTTCAATGACTACCAGAGTCCCTTGGGGGTCCAGCGTTGTTTGAATGGCTTCCGCTATTTGCGAAGTTAAGCGTTCTTGTACTTGAAGGCGGCTGGCGAAACCGTCTACTAAGCGAGCCAACTTAGACAGCCCAGCGATGCGTCCTTCTTTTTTCGGGATGTAAGCCACGTGGGCGTTCCCAAAAAAGGGAACCATGTGGTGTTCGCACAGCGAGTAAAATGGAATGTCTTTAACCATGACCATTTCGTCGTGGTCTACGTCGAAGGTTTTGCTTAGCTGGTCGGCCGGGTTTTCGGCGATGCCTTTACACACTTCGGCATACATGCAAGCCACGCGGGCCGGGGTGTCGATAAGCCCGTCGCGCTGTGGGTCTTCGCCCAGCGCGGCCAAAATTTCTTTTACCGCTGCTTCGATACGCGGAAGGTCTACTGGTTCGCTCATTACTCGTCGGTTTCGGTTTCGATAACCCGAATATCGGAGAGGTTGCGGTAGTGCTGGGCTACATCAAGGCCGTAGCCGACCACAAATTCTGGGGGGATACGAAAGCCTTCGTAGCGCAGGATTGACTCATCAAGTTGGTGGTCGTTATGCACTAACAAGGCGCAAACTTCGAGGCTGGCCGGGTTGCGGGCCAAAAGGTTTTTGCGCAGATAACTCAAGGTCAGGCCGCTATCTACGATGTCTTCAACAATGATCACGTCGCGCCCGGCGAGGTCAAGGTCGAGGTCTTTAACGATGCGCACCACCCCAGAGGACCGGGTGGAATGCCCATAAGAAGACACCGCCATGAAGTCGAGTTCTACCGGTAGGTCGATGGCTCGTGCCAGATCGCTCATAAACATGAACGCCCCTTTGAGCACGCCGACCAGCAACGGGGAACGGCCGGCGTAGTCGGCGGTGATCTCTCGACCTAAAACCGTTACTCGTTTGGCGAGGTCTTCAGCCGAAACCAAAACCCTTCCGGGGGCGGGGATGTCTGGGTTGTTTGACTGGTAAGCGCTCATGACCTGACCTTAGCGGGATGATTTGGTTGGTTGGCGACCCGGCAAAAAACGCAGGCGTCCATCGGTGCGTTCTACTCGGTCGCCTCCGCCCACTTCGGCCGCTTGGCTGGAGTGAGCGACCACCGCACACACCCGATCTACCGCTGCGGCGTCGGGGGCTAACCCATTTCGTTGTTCGGTGAGCCAACGGTGCACGCTGAGCCGCATCAGGGCGGGATCTTGTTGGGCCAGGGTTCGGGTATCGGTGGGGTCAAGGTCAGCTAGCAACTCTTGCAACAAAGCCACCCCTTGTCCGGCGTGTTCGGCGTGGCGGGCTAATAGAGGCACCGGGTCGCGTTGGAATACTTCAGCGAGTAGCGGCAGTACTTCGTGCCGCACCCGGTTACGAGTGAACCGTGGGTCAGCATTCATGGGATCATCCAGCGGCTCAAGGCCTTGGTTTTGGCATACCCATTGGGTTTCGTGGCGGCGTAGGTTCAAGATGGGTCGCCGTTGAGGGCTTCCAATGCCTGCCACCCCGGGCAAACCAGCGCCGCGAAGCAAATTAAGTAGCACTGTTTCTGCTTGGTCGTCTGCGGTGTGGCCGGTGAGCACCCCAGCAGGCAATAGCTCGCGACGGGCCTGACGTGCTCGGGCTTCAAGGTTGGGGCCAGGGTTTACCGAGGCGGTCACCAACTCGACGCTGGCCCCGAGGCTGGTCGCTACTTGGGCCACCGCTGCCCCTTCTTGGTCGGAGCCTTGGCGCAAGCCGTGGTCCACGTGCCAAGCCGTCACCGTGCAACCTGCTTGTATGGCCAGTACCAGCAACGCTAACGAGTCGGCGCCTCCAGAAACAGCGCAATCTATGGGGGTTCCGGGCGAAGGGAAGTTGCATCGCTCCAAGAGTTCTGAAAGCGAGATTTCGATCATGCCGCCGGTTCGGTCATGCGAGTCACCCACAGTTGAGGGTCTTGAATCTCGGCTGAACTTGGTAAGTGCGCTGGTTTTTCCCACACACGGTTAAAGAGGTCGGCGCCTCCGGCGGTTTCTACGGCCGCAATAAATTCTTCGCCTTGGATGTACTGCGCCAACTTGGCTTCGAGACCAATGGCTTTTTGAATCAACCGGGTAAGGCCGGTGGCCGACTGGCGGCGATGGCGCATAACCCGTGCGTAGCGGTCGGCGTGTTCTACCAGGCCGATACCGGCCCGGTCCATGGTGACGTCGCCGTGGCCTTCGAGCAGGCTCATTAAACCGGCGATCCCATCAAGAGCGAGTTTTTGTTCGGGGGTAGCTATGGCAGAGAGCATGGAATCGTTGTTGTCGCTTTTGCCTTTGGTGAAAGACCGCAGGCGGTCGGCCAACTGTTGGGGTTCTGGTTCGGCTTGATCTAACAAGGTTTCTACTAAACCCAGGTAGTGGCCGCGCATCCATGGCACTCCGGTGAACTGCGCCCGGTGGGTTACTTCGTGGAGGGCCAGCCAGAGACGAAAGTCAGTGGGGGGAAACGCTGAGCGGCGTTCTAGGGCCACGATGTTGGGGCCGACGTAGTACACCAAATCTTGGTCTTCGGCTTGTTCGTCTTCAATAACCAGGAGGTCGTATTGGCCCAGCACTCGGGTAGACATCCAGCCCAACACGGCACCCATCTCAACCGCCGTTACTTGGGCCGTTACTTTGGTCCAAGCGGTTTCTGGTTGATCGCCCATGCGCTCAAATAGCGGACGCAGCAGGCGTTGCAGCGAAGCCAGGTTGGCGCGAATCCAGTCGGAGCGGTCTACTACTCGGGCCCGGGCGGAGCCTTGGTCAGAGGCCAAACCGGTGGTGGCGGCTACCAAACCTTCGGCCAGCGCCGTGTGTTCTGTGAACTCTTCAATCAGGTTGCCGTGGAGGTGAGCGTCAGCAAAAGGGGCCCGTTGGGCGACCTTTACTGCTACTCGTTCGGCCAAGGCCCAATCGACTGCGGTGGGCCCCACGGGGTTGCGTTACTTCTTTGGGTAACGGGTGGAGGATACTTTTGTAAAGTACCCCACCATGGTGGCCACGCAAAGAGCCACGCCGCCGCCTACCAAAGGTACGGCAAGCCAGTAATGCCAGATGACTCCTGAAAGCACGTTCATGGGGTTGATCCTAGAGGGTTGAGGTTGTGGTTTTCTTTTATTTCTTTAAATAATGAGCCCGCGCGGGGAATTGAACCCCGGACCTGCTCATTACGAATGAGCTGCTCTTCCAACTGAGCTACACGGGCGGTGCGGGGCAAGCGTAGCGGCCTACTCTCAAGGCACGAACCTTTTTGGCCATGTTCAGGGGCGTTCTATGGGTGCCCAGGCCAGCAACAAGCGTTTTTCGCCTTTTTGGGTGAAGCGCACTACCGCTTCGGCACGGTCGCCTTCTCCTGATACTTCCAGCACGGTTCCCGGGCCCCATGCAGCATGCATTACTTCTTCACCGGGTTGCAGGTTGAGTAGATGAGCACCGTGACCCGGCGGGGTGGAGTCTTTTTTCTTTCCGGTGCCGATTACCGAGCCGGCCGGTTCGTGGTCCGAGGAGGGAGTAGAGGGGAACCAGCCGCTTTCTGACCCTGCTGGTTTTTTACTGGCCCACGATTCGCTGCGGGTACTGGAGCCCCATCCGGCGTCACGGCGAGGGCGATGCTTTCTACTGTCCTCCGCTTCGCTCAACAGGTCTTCCGGTATTTCGTCGAGGAAACGGCTCGGCGGGTTGTACTGGGTGGTGCCATGCAACATGCGACACCAAGCGTGGGTAACAAAAAGTTTTTCTCGAGCTCGGGTAATGCCCACGTAAGCCAAGCGGCGTTCTTCTTCTAACTGGGTTTCATCGCCCAAAGAACGCACATGAGGAAACACCCCGTCTTCGAGCCCCAGCAAGAACACCACCGGGAACTCCAAACCTTTAGCGGCATGCAAGGTCATCAAGGTGACCATGCCGGCTTCTTCCGCCGCTGGGTCGGGCAACGCATCGGTGTCGGCCACCAGGCCTACTTGTTCTAAAAATTCGTCCACGGTGTTGAACTCGTCCGCTACCCCGATCAGTTCGGCCAAGTTTTCTAAACGGCCCTCTGATTCGATGGTGCGTTCTGCCCGGAGTTCTTCTAAATAGCCCGAAGCTTCAAGAGCGGTTTCTAATACCGGGCCGGGGCCGTTGTCTATGTCGCCGCGCAAGGTGTCGTGGAGGTCAAGGAAACCCCGTATGCCGGGCAAAGCACGGCCCCCCACCCCGGCTTCTTCGGCTTGTGATAGCGCCACCATGAATCCTGTACCGGCGTGGGTGGCCCAAGCATCTATTTTGCTGATCGAGGTAGCTCCGATGCCTCGTTTGGGCACGTTGAGCACCCGTTTGGCCGCTACTTCATCGATGGGGTTGGCAGCTAAACGTAGGTAAGCCAGCGCATCACGTACTTCACGGCGATCGTAGAACCGAGTGCCTCCCAGTACCCGGTAGGGCACGCCGCGGCGTACCAGCTGTTCTTCCACCGCTCGGCTTTGCGCATTGGTGCGGTAAAAAACTGCCATGTCGGCCCATTGGTGGTGGCCACCGTCGTGCAAGGTGGCTAAACGGTCCACTACCCAGCGGGCCTCATCGATTTCGTCTTCGGCTTGGTAGCGGGTTATGGGGTCGCCCGGGCCTTCGGCGGTCCAGAGTTCTTTGGGCCGGCGCCCCTTATTGCGAGAAATCACCGCATTGGCCGCATCTAAAATAGTTTGCGTTGATCGGTAGTTTTGGTCAAGCACCACCACGGTGGCGTCGGGGAACGTTTTTTCGAAACCCAAGATGTTGCGCACGTCGGCGCCCCGAAATTGGTAGATGGATTGGTCGCTGTCACCGACCACGCAAATGTTGCGGTGCTCTTGGGAGAGCAACATAACCAACTCGTTTTGTACCGGGTTGGTGTCTTGATATTCGTCAACCAGTACATGTTTAAAACGTTGACGGTAAGAGGCCAGCACATCGGGGTGTTTTTTAAACAAGGTCACCGTGTTGCCCAAGAGGTCGTCGAAGTCCATGGCGCCGGCTTTGAATAACCGGTTTTGGTATTCATGAAAAACCGTGGCGATACGTTTTTGAAAAGGCCCTACGGCTTCTTCTTCATATTGAGCAGCTGATTTTCCTTCATTCTTGGCGGCCGAAATTGAGGCATGAATGGACCGCGGGGGAAAGCGTTTGATGTCCAAGTTGAGGTCTTTGATGACATAGCCGGTGAGACGCACCGCATCGCTTTGATCGTAGATACTGAATTGCGAGGGGAACCCTAAGCGTTCAGCGTCACGACGCAAGATGCGTACACAGGCCGAGTGGAAGGTTGAGACCCACATTTTTTGGGCTACCGGCCCCACTAATTCACCTACCCGGTGTTTCATTTCGGCGGCCGCTTTGTTAGTGAACGTGATGGCCAATATTTCGAAAGGCGAGACTTGGCCTTCGGTAATTAAATGGGCGATGCGGCGAGTCAGTACCCGGGTTTTTCCCGACCCAGCCCCGGCTACTACTAAAAGCGGGCCGACAGGGTGGATTACGGCGTCTTCTTGCGCCGGGTTGAGGCCCAGGTCGGCGAGTTGATTTTCGGGGGGAGAAAACAGTGAATGTTCTTGAGAGGAAGCCATTGCGTTCACCCTACCGCTGAGGTGTGACGGGCCTCGGGGTCTGGGCTATTGTTCGCCCCCTATGCAAAATCCTTTTCGTTTCAGCATCACCGCCAACGCTCCTCGACCGGTCACCGAGTGGCGCGAATTAGGGCGCCGTATCGAAGATCTGGGTTATTCCACGTTGAGTGTTTCCGATCACCTAGATGCAGAGATGGCACCTTTTGTGGCCCTAACCGTTATTGCCGAAGTAACCCGTGAACTCCGCTTAGCTACCTTGGTATTAGGCAACGATTTTCGCCACCCAGTATTTTTAGCCAAAGAGGCAGCCACCCTCGACTTACTTTCTGAAGGCCGGTTAGAACTGGGCATCGGCGCGGGCTGGAAATCCAGCGACTACCACCACTCCGGTATTTCTTTTGACTCGCCGAGCATCCGCATTGCCCGCTTAGCGGAAGCCATCACCGTGCTTAAAGGCTGCTTTGCCGAAGGACCTTTTAGCTTTGACGGCGAGTTCTACACCATTAAAGATCTTGATGGGCAACCAAGTTGCCTACAAAACCCTCATCCTCCGCTTATTTTGGGCGGAGGCGGCAAAAAAATGTTGACCTTGGCTGCCCAACAGGGCGACATCGTGGGGGTCAACGCCAGCATGGCCGCCGGGATTATCGATCAGCGGGCCGGAGCGTCGGCCACCGCTGACGCCACCGATTTAAAACTTTCTTGGATTCGCGAGGCGGCGGGCGACCGTTTTAGCGGCTTGGAATTGCAAACCAGGGTGCACATGTCGGCCATCACCAACGACCCCATGGGCATCGCTGAGTTGATGGCCCCCGCTTTGGGGCTAAGCGCCGAAGAGGCCTTGGCTTCGCCTCATGTGCTGGTCGGTTCGGTAGGCGAATGTGTCGAAACGTTGTTGGCTTGGCGAGAACGTTGGGGCATTACTTACATCGGCATCAACGAAGACTCGTTGGTAGATTTTGCTCCGGTAGTCGAAGCGCTGGCCGGGGTTTAGCGCTAAACAGTCCGGCCGAAGAGGGCCAGCAGGCGTACCCCAGCCGCTGCGTCTTCTGGTGGGTGAACCGGCGCCCCCACCATGCCGCTGGCTACCAGTGAGTCGGCCAACGGTAGCCAGAACTCCAGACATCGTTCAGCCAGGTCGTCGGGCAGTTCCAGCGGTTGGTTACGCGCTTGGGCTAAGTCCCATGCGTGAATAAGGTTTTCGGTTATGCGGAAACCCAAAACTATGGACCCCGGTACTTCGCCCATGGGGTGGGTATAGATTTTTTCTTCCACCTCTTGAGCGGAGGCGGCTTCCATAGCGGCAATGGCCGTGCCTCGCCAAGTAGCAAGTGGGTTGGGGCCTAGGATCGAGACATCCATTTCGGTCACCGGTTCTATCCGATTACCAGACAACAAGTCCAGCATCATGGCTTCCCCGAGCACCAGGTGGGCCACTAACGCTTGTACGTCCCATTCGTCGCACGGGGTGGCGGCGTACCACTGCTCGTCAGTGAGTTCCATGAGTTGGCGGCCAAAAAGCGTGCTGGCTGTTACGTAATCTTCGTGGGTCGGCATACCGTTATTCCCACTCAATGGTGCCCGGAGGCTTCGACGTTATGTCGTAGGCCACCCGATTTACGCCGTCTACTTCGTTGATGATGCGACTCGACATGGTTTCTAAAAGGTCGTAAGGCAGGCGGGCCCAGTCGGCGGTCATGGCATCTTCGCTAGTTACCGCACGAATAATAATGGGCCACCCGTAGGTGCGTTCATCGCCCATGACCCCCACCGAGCGAATGTCAGGCAGCACGGCGAAGGCTTGCCAAATTTCTCGATCCAGGCCTGCATCGTGTATTTCTTGGCGCACGATCAGGTCGGCTGCTTGCAAGGTGGCCACCTTGTCCGGAGTTACTTCGCCGATGATGCGCACCCCAAGGCCGGGCCCGGGGAAGGGTTGGCGCCACACGATTTCGTCGGGGAGGCCCAGTTCTGAACCGACGGCCCGCACTTCGTCTTTAAACAAGTTGCGTAGCGGTTCGACGAGGGCGAACTCCATGTCGTCGGGCAGGCCACCCACGTTGTGGTGGCTTTTTATTTTGGCGGCATCTTTGGTGCCCGACTCAATGACGTCGGGGTACAAGGTGCCTTGCACCAAGAATGCGGCGTCTTCGATTTCGCGCTCAGCGTCTTCGAACACCCGAATGAACAGTTCGCCGATGGCTTTGCGTTTGGCTTCCGGTTCGGTGAGGCCCGCCAGAGCGGTGAAGAAACGGTCAGCGGCTTTTACGTGGATGAGCTCAATGCCTTGGTGGCGGTCGAAGGTTTCTACTACCTGTTCGCCTTCGCCGGAGCGCATCAAACCAGTGTCCACAAACACGCAGGTCAACTGGTCGCCAATGGCTTTATGAACCAGCGCGGCGGCTACGGCGGAATCCACCCCGCCCGAGAGGCCACAAATGGCTCGGCCGGAACCCACTTGGGCCTGAATGGCTGCCACCGATGACTCGATTACTGAGGTCATGGTCCAATCCCCAGCGCAGCCACAGACATCAATGAGAAAGCGTTTCAGCAGGTCAGGGCCGCAAGGGGTGTGGAGCACCTCGGGGTGGAATTGCACGCCGTAGAGGCCTCGCTCTGGCGCCTCAAAGGCTGCGACCGGGGCATCAGGGGATGAAGCGGTGGTTAAGGCTCCGGTGGGCGGTTCGGTGATGGCATCAAAGTGGCTCATCCACACGCTTTGGGGGCCGGGCTCAACATCGACCAGCAAGGTTCCGGGGTCGGTGATGGTCAACTCGGTGCGGCCGTATTCTCCCCGTTCGTTGCGGCCCACCATGCCACCACATTGTTGGGCCACCATTTGCGCTCCATAACAAATACCCAAAATCGGTACCCCAAGGTCGTACACCCCGGGGTCTATTTTTGGTGCTCCGTCTACGTGCACCGAAGCCGGGCCGCCGCTAAAAATAATGGCCGTAGGTTTTCGGTCAGCAAACTCTTGAGCCGAAAGATTGTGGGGCACGATCTCGCTGTAGACCCGGCATTCACGTACCCGGCGAGCAATGAGTTGAGCGTATTGCGCCCCGAAGTCCACCACCAGCACTCGGTCGGTGGATCCGGCAGCGCCTCCGGGTGTTTCTTCAGCCATGGAGTTTTGGGCCTAGTGACCCATACCTACGCCTTGAGCTTTTTGCAGCGACTTGCCTTCGGTTTGCAAAGCGGGAGCCACCATGACTTCGGCTTTTTGAAACTCTTTGATATCGAGGTAACCGCAGGTAGCCATAGAGGTGCGTAGGCCACCAAAGAGGTTGAGTTTCCCGTCGTTTTCGTTGGCTGGGCCCAGCAGTACTTCTTCTAAGGTGCCGCGTACCGCCGTAGTAACCCGGGCGCCACGAGGCAAGGTGGGATGAAAGGTGGCCATACCCCAGTGGTGGCCGCGTCCCGGGGCTTCCGCAGCGGCCGCTAATGGTGAGCCGATCATTACCGCATCGGCGCCACACACGATGGCTTTAGAAATGTCTCCGCCGGTAGCCATGCCGCCGTCGGCGATGACCTGGCAGTAGACGCCGGTTTCGTCGAGGTGGCGCATCCGGGCGGCGCGCACATCAGCAATGGCCGTGGCTTGGGGCACGCCTAAGCCCAACACGCCGCGGGTGGTACAAGCATGGCCGGGGCCTACCCCTACCAAAATGCCGGCGGCGCCGGTGCGCATGAGGTGCAAAGCGGCACGGTAGGTGGCGCAGCCTCCCACGATGACCGGCATATCGAGTTTGCGAATAAACGTTTTGAGGTTCAAAGGTTCCACGGTGCTCGATACGTGTTCGGCAGAAACCACGGTGCCTTGAATAACCAGCATGTCTAGGTCGCCTTCTAAAATGGCGGGCAGCAATGCTTCGGTGCGTTGAGGGGTTACCGAGGCGCAGGAAACCACCCCAGCGGCCTTTATTTCGGCAATGCGTTGGGACACTAACTCGAGCTTCAGCGGCTCTTGGTAAAGCTCTTGCATGCGGCGGGTGGCTTTTTCTACCGGCAGTTCGGCGATTTCGGCCAACACGGCGTCGGCATCTTGGTAACGGCACCACAGCCCTTCGAGGTTTAATACTCCGACGCCACCCAAGCGACCAACTTCAATGGCCGTTGCGGGGCTAACTACTCCGTCCATGGCCGAGGCCATGAGGGGCAGGTCAAATTGGTAGGCGTCTATCTTCCAAGAAATGTCTACATCTTCTGGGTCGCGGGTGCGTCGGCTGGGCACGATGGCGATGTCGTCAAACCCGTAGGCTCGGCGACCACTCTTGCCCATGCCGATTTCGATCTCTGCCATGGGTACAAACCCCTTTTTAGTGAGTAGAAGCGCTGAGTTTACCGTGCTATTTCTCTTCTTAGGGGGACACTAAAGACTTAAGAAGAAAGTTGCTCTGCGATGAGGTCCATTAGGTGCTGAACGTGGCTTTGGGTGGTCTGGGTGGCTCCCACGGCGACCCGCAGGGTGTAATGGTCATTGAGTTTGGTGTGGGTCAGCAGCACCTCTCCGGTGGCGTTGAGGGCTTGGAGAAGATCTTCTGAGGCTTGGTCTCCATCAAGATGGCGAAAACACACTAGGGCCAAGGTAGGTGGGGCAACTAATTCCAGCTTCGGGTGTTGGGCCACTTGTCGGGCTAAGTCTTGGGCAGCGTCTACGTGGCGACGAATGTGCGCTTGCAGGCCTTCTACCCCGTAACTGCGCAGCACAAACCATAGTTTTAGCGACCGGAAGCGACGGCCAAGTGGCACTTGCCAGTCTCGGTAGTCAATGACGGCACCGGCCTCGCTGGCTGGGTTGCGCAGGTATTCGGGCACGATAGATAGCGCTTCGGTGAGCGGCCCAGCGTCGGCGACCCAAAACAGCGAGCAGTCAAAGTTGGTGAGCAACCATTTGTGCGGGTTAAAGACATAACTGTCGGCTTGGTCAAGGCCGGTGAAGATCTCACGGTATTCGGGGCATACGCCGGCCGATCCGGCCCAGGCGGCGTCTACGTGCAGCCAGGCCCCGGCGGCCTTGGCTAGGGGGGCTATTTTTGGCAAGGGGTCAACCGCTCCCGACGAGGTGGTGCCCACGGTGGCCATGACAAAAAATGGCACCAGTCCGTCGGATTGATCTTGAGCTATGGCGGCCGACAAGGCTTGGGGGTTCATGGCAAAGTTTTCGTCGGTGTCGATGAGCCGCAGTTGGTCGGCGGCTAAGCCAGCCACTAGGCAGCCTTTTTCGGCCGAAGAGTGTGCTTGGGCCGAGGTATAGGCCCTTAAGTTTGGGAGTGCCGCCGCGCCGCCGGCTCGATGGCGGGCCGCCAAAATGGCGCACAGGGTGGCCGAGGAGGCGGAGTCTTGAATAACCCCTCCGCCGAGGCCGGTGCTTAAAAAACTTTCGGGTAGCCCGCACAGGTCAACCATCCAGTCCAGTAGGTGGGTTTCGAGTTCGGTGATGGCCGGGCCGGTGGACCACAGCATGCCTTGCACGCCGAGACCGGCCGAAAGCAGTTCGCCGAGAACGGCCGGGGGCGAGGAGTTAGCGGGGAAGTAGCCGTAGAACCCGGGGTGCTGCCACTGGGTCAGGTGAGGGGTGATGATGCGATCCATGTCGGCCAGCAGGTCGGCGAAAGGCTCGCCGGTTTGCGGAGCAGTGGCCGGCAAGGCGGCCCGCACGTCACCGGGTTGCGTGGGCGGGGTTACCGGGCGCTGGTCCACTCCTTCCATGTGGTCAACCAACCAGTCGATGGCCGCATAGCCCGCTTGCCGAAACTCTTCGGGGGTCATGTGCGGCGGCGTTTCCAGCGATTCGGTCATGGGCCAATCCTAAGCCCATACCGCAAAAGGCCACAATTTTTTCCCTGCTCGCATCGAACCCACCTTGCCAGTCATCTTTAGTCTCATATCTTGCCTTTGTCCGCGACCATCAAAAGCGTTGCCAAACAATTCTGCACTCCTCCATACGGTTGCTGGACTAATTTGATCAGTGCAAACTAAGGCCGAGCCCGAGAGTAAGAAGTTGCCGCAAGAGGGTGCCGGTGACGCCCCAAATGGTGTCGCCGGGGAGTTCGAAAAAAGTGATAGCTATTTCTTGACCATCTCGTTGCCAGTGTTCTTCACGCCACACCTCATCGCTAAGCAACTCGGCTAAAGCCACGTGGCGAATGGTTTCCACCTCCGCCGGGTTGGCCACTAGGGTCGGGCGTTCTGGCAAGACGGCCACAAAGGGGTGGATCAAACTGGGTCGGCCGATGGTGGTCATTGGTGGCAGTTCCCCCACCAAGCGAGGCAAAATCGGGTCTAAAGCCACCTCCTCATGGGCCTCTCGGCAAGCAGTGACCCACAGGTCAGCATCTTCGACATCTTGGCGACCCCCGGGAAAGCTCACCTGATGCGGGTGCGATGCCATATCGGGTGACCGACGGGTTAACACCACATGGGCCTCGCCTTGCTCTTCGTATAAGGCCACCAACACCCCGGCCGGGCGGTGATCAACCACGGGAAGGTCGGGCACCACAAAGTCCTCTTGGCCCGCTAGGGCATCCACCACTTGGCTTAAAGACAGCGACCGGTCAACTAAATGCGCCCAAGGGGCCGGGCCACCCAAACGCCACTGTGCAGGGCGGGGGATTATTTGCGGGCCGCCTCGCGGTTGTGCAGGGCGAAAGCTCACGAAGCGACAAGGGCCTCAAGTTGTTTGCGTAGACCGCCCTCGGCCAAAGCAGCAGTTACTTCATCCGGCAGCGCCGTGCCTTTTTCCCACTTGTCCCACCAGTCAGCGAGCCCTTGAGCTGATTCACCCAAAGCATCAAGCACCTCCGGCAGGCGGCCGGTTTTCAAATTGGCCAACATGCGGCCGGGCAGCGTTTCGCCGCGAGACCATTCATCAAATTGGCCGAGGAGTCTTTGTGGGTCAGGGGCGGGGTGATCGGTGAAATCCATAGTTGCAGGGTACCGCCCCCATGAAACGACGAGAGCCGGGCCCGAAGGCCCGGCTCATCGCACATTCCCTAAGGAATGGTTACATCATGCCACCCATGCCACCCATGGGGTCCATGCCGCCACCAGGAGGCATAGCGCCCGCTGGTTCAGGCTTGTCGGCAACGGCAACCTCGGTGGTCAGCAACAACGCAGCAATAGAAGCAGCGTTTTGTAAACCAGCGCGGGTCACCTTGGCCGGGTCAATGACACCAGCCTTGATGAGGTCAACCATTTCACCGGTTGCTGCGTTCAGGCCGGTGGAGCCCGAAGCGTTTTCAATCTCGCGTACCATCACGGCGCCTTCAAGACCAGCGTTGTCGGCGATAAGCCGGGCTGGAGCTTCCAAAGCTGCGTAAATAATGCGAGCGCCGGTAGCTTCGTCGCCAGAAAGCGAGTCCACAACTTCGGTCACTGATGCACGAGAGCGCAACAGAGCGGTACCGCCGCCTGCTACTACGCCTTCTTCAATAGCAGCCCGAGTGGCAGAAAGAGCATCTTCAATACGGTGCTTCTTTTCTTTGAGCTCTACTTCAGTAGCAGCACCAACTTGAACAACGGCTACGCCGCCGGCCAATTTAGCCAAACGTTCTTGAAGCTTTTCACGATCCCAATCGGAATCGGTTTCTTCAATTTCACGCTTGATCTGACCAACACGACCGTTAACGTCGGCGGCGTCGCCGGCGCCTTCGATGATGGTGGTTTCGTCCTTGGTGATGATTACTTTGCGAGCCGTACCCATCATTTCAACGGTGACACCGTCAAGCTTGAGGCCGACTTCTTCCGCAACTACTTGACCACCGGTGAGGATGGCCATGTCTTGCATCATGGACTTGCGTCGTTCACCAAACCCCGGGGCCTTAACCGCAATGGAGTTAAAGGTGCCGCGAATCTTGTTAACCACCAAGGTGGCCAACGCTTCGCCTTCGATGTCTTCTGCCACAATGAGCAAAGGACGGCCCGACTGCATCACTTTTTCCAGCACGGGAAGCAATTCCTGTACCGAAGTGATTTTGCCCGAGTTGAACAAAATGTATGGGTCTTCCAAAACGGCTTCTTGACGCTCTGGGTCGGTGACGAAGTAAGGAGACAGGTAGCCCTTGTCGAACTGCATGCCTTCTACGAAGTCAAGATCCATACCGAAGGTGTTGGATTCTTCAACGGTTACTACGCCGTCTTTACCAACCTTGTCGATGGCGTCAGCAATAACTTGACCGATGGTCTCGTCAGCAGCTGAAATGGAAGCCACGTTGGCGATTTGCTCTTTGGAGTCATCTACCTGAACCGCTTGGTCAGCGATGGAAGCAACGGCAGCTTTCACTGCTTTTTCCATGCCTCGCTTGAGTTCCATTGGGTTGGCGCCGGCCGCTACGTTACGCAGGCCTTCACGAACCAATGCTTGAGCCAAAACGGTAGCGGTGGTAGTTCCGTCACCAGCAACATCGTTGGTTTTGGTAGCTACCTCTTTAACCAACTGCGCACCCATGTTCTCGAAGGGGTCTTCGAGTTCAATTTCGCGAGCAATGGAAACACCATCGTTGGTAATGGTAGGGGCACCGAATTTTTTATCGATAACCACGTTGCGGCCTCGTGGGCCGAGGGTCACTTTTACCGCGTCGGCCAGCTTGTTTACGCCAGCCTCTAGGCCGCGGCGGGCCTCTTCGTCGAACTTAAGGATTTTTGCCATGTGTTTTCCTACTTAACTATGGCCAGCACGTCGCGGGCGTTGAGGATCAAAAGGTCTTGACCAGCGTTGCTGATCTCGGTACCGCCGTACTTGCTGTAGACCACGGTGTCGCCAGCGGCTATTTCCATGGGTACAAGTTCACCGGTTTGTTCGGAGCGTCGACCAGGGCCTACGGCCAAGACCTCGCCCTGTTGGGGCTTTTCTTTTGCGGTGTCGGGGATAACCAAGCCGCTGGCGGTGGTTTCCTCAGACTCGCTGGGACGGACCACAATGCGGTCCTCAAGCGGTTGAAGGTTCATTTAAGGGTTCCTTTTCAAACATGTTCCTTAACCCGGTTGGTTAAAGAACGATTGGCAGTCTCAATGGACGAGTGCTAATGGTACGGACTTGCCCCCTCCGGTTACAACGTCACCGGCCCCGATTTAAGCAAAAATTACGGTAATAAAGGAAGCGCCCAGTTGGGGTTCGCTCCCGTATCCAACGGACTGGGCCCATCGCTTTGCAAACGCCACCAACCAGCAGCGGCCACCATGGCCGCATTATCGGTACACATAGCTCGGCTAGGCAAGAAAGCGCGCACCCCAGTTTCCATACAAACATCTAAAAAACGCTCCCGGAGACGCGAGTTGGCGGCCACCCCACCACCCAAACACAGACCCTTAGCCCCGGTGGCTTCCACGGCCCAACGAGCCTTGGTCACCAAAGCATCAACCACTGCTTCTTGAAACGAAGCCGCCACATCGGCAGCCGCCACATCAGGTTCGTTACGCACATGGTTAACTACCGCCGTTTTCAACCCGGAAAACGAAAAAGCAAAACGCCGTTCGTCGGGCAAAGTGGCGGGGTTTTCTTGCACCAACGCTCGGGGGTACTTAAAAGCCGAAGCATCCCCTTCCATAGCCAAAGCATCAATAGCCGGGCCACCGGGGTAATCCAAACCCAAGTAACGGGCCACCTTGTCGAAGGCTTCGCCGGCGGCGTCATCCAAGGTGGACCCCAACAAGCGATATTGTCCGTGCCCTTCCATCAAGACCAACATGGTGTGGCCGCCAGAAACCAACAACACCACCAAAGGAAGCTCCAAATCAGGCTCTTCTAAAAAAGCGGCGTACAGGTGCGCTTCAAGATGGTTCACCGAAACAAAGGGGACGTCCCACACCAAAGCCAACGACTTGGCGGCCGTTACCCCCACCAGCAACGAGCCCACCAGGCCCGGGCCGGTCGTAGCGGCCACCGCATCAACCTCTGGCCCCTCTAAACCAGCAGCCAACAGGGCCTCAGCCACCACCGGCACCATCAAATCCACATGAGCTCGGCTGGCCACTTCGGGCACCACCCCTCCAAAACGGGCATGTTGCTCGACTTGGCTGTTGACCACCGATGAACGCACGGTGGCGGCACGCTCCACCACGGCGGCCGCTGTCTCATCGCAAGAAGTTTCGATTCCTAAAATTAAGTCACCCATGGTGCTCTTTCCTTTTTTCTGCAACCGCTACCCGTCCCAAAAACTCTGGCTGTTCAATGTCGTGGACCCACATGATGAGCGCGTCTTCGCCGGTGTCGACGTAATAACCCACCCGCACCCCGGCCGGAGCAAAACCAAACCGTTGGTACAAGCCAATGGCCGCTTCATTGCTGCAACGCACCTCAAGGGTCATTGATTTTAATCCTCGCTCCACCGACGCTCGGCACAGGGCAGCCAAAATCTGTGCCCCAATACCTCGGCGCTGCTGATCAGGATGCACGGCAACCGAGGTCACGTGGCCTTCATCGGCCACCACCATCAGGGCCCCATGGCCCACCAGTTGCCCGTCTCGTTCCGCCACCAAATTGACTCGCGAACCGGCCAAAGAAAGTTGTTGGCGCAAAAAGCTCGGCGACCACGCCGAAGGGTAAACCAGTTCGTCAACAGCCAACGCCGGGCCAATGTCAGCTTCGACCATAGGGCGGAGGCAGCAAGCAGTAGCGGTCATCACGACTGATCACCTCGGGTCACCCAATTAATTTCGGCATCCGGTTGCCGCAAGTACACCGGTTTGAGTTCCCATGATTGAACGAACTCTTCTCGCATGGCTCGGGCATGAGCCAACTGCACCAACGAACGAGCACTCGGGCTAGCCAAACCTTGTTCGGCCATTTCTATTTTTTTCACCGAAGCAAAGGTGTCGGCGTAACGTAAAGCGCCGTCGCCCACCAGCAATGAAGGCTCGTCGAGGTCCATGAGTTCGGTGGCCAGTTCCTCTGGCGTGCACACTTGGGCTTCACGAACCCGTTGGACACCCCCCGGGACCTTACGGAACAGAGCGGTAAACAGTTCGCCGCGGCGCGCATCTAGGGCCGTGACAATAAGCCGGTTGGTCCAACGAGCCGGAAAAGCCAAAAGGTCCAGGCTGCACACCCCAATCATGGGCACCCCCAAAGCATGCGCCAAAGACACCCCGGCGGTAATCCCTACCCGCAACCCGGTGTAAAGACCCGGTCCAACATCAACAGCAATGGCTCCCAGGTCAGAAAACTCAATGCCGGCTTGTTTGCGTACAAAATCCATTTGCGGCGTTAACGATTCGGCATGGCGTCGGCCTCGGCCCGTGTGGGCAGACGCCAACACTCCCTCGTGGCCGCCAATGGCACACCCAACTTGCGAACCCGCACTTTCAATACCCAAGATCAACATGAGGCGCCCTCTCCGGTGCATAAATTCGCCAACGCTTCTGCCCGCTCTTGCCATTCGTTGCCCACAAGGCGAAACGTTACCTGCCGGTCGTCAAGGCCTTGCCCCAGGCTTAAATGCACTTCTAAATACCCGCCCGGTAAAGCTCCAGCGATGGCATCTCCCCACTCGATGAGGGTCACCGATTGGTCATCAACTATCTCCGGCAAAGCGAGGTCACGCACCTCGTCAATATGGGCCAAACGGTAAACATCAAGATGATTAATGATGAGGTCTCCGGCGTACTGGTTGGCCAAAGTAAAAGTAGGTGAGGTAATAGGTTGAGTAACCCCCATGGCTCGGCCGAAACCTTGCGTAAACGCTGTTTTGCCGGCCCCTAGGTCGCCGCACAGTACGATCATGTCGCCGGCTTGAGCCAACCCTGCCAAACCGGCGGCCAACGCTTGGGTTTCTTCCACTCTGCTGGTGTTCACCCTCAACATGGTGCCTCCACCAACTCTTTTATTCGGACAAAATCTTCGCGCATGTGATCTAACACTTTAACCCCACCACGCAGGGCTGCTGCCGGATGAAAGGTCGGCACCAAATGGCGGCCGAGGTACTGGTAGTTTTGGCCCCGCAGTTTGGTGATTCCGGTACGGGTTTCCAGCAACAAACGTGAAGCGAAGTTTCCTAAAGGCACGATCACCGTGGGGTTAATGGCTTCAATTTGGGCCAACAAATAAGGCTGGCAAGCTTCGATTTCTTCTGACTTAGGGTCACGGTTTTCTGGTGGACGGCACTTGACTACGTTGGCGATGTAACAGTCTTGGCGAGACAAACCGAGTTCTTCTTCAATCAAGCGCTGCAAAAGCTTTCCTGAGCGACCAATAAAAGGAACCCCTTCGAGGTCTTCGGTGGCTCCCGGCCCTTCGCCAACAAAAAAGACAGCGGCCTTCGGATTGCCGTCCCCGAAAACCACCTGGGTCCGCGTTCGCGCCAGGTCGCACTTTTTGCATGCAGCCGCTTGTGCGGCAAGAGTTTTTAACGAAGTCGGCACCCACGCAGGATACCGGCCCGGCTCTTAGCAAGCCTGATGCACCGCTTGTTCAACAGCAGCCACTACCAAAGCCCGTACCACGTCTACAGAGTCGGCCTCAACTTTGCCGGTTGCGGCTGCCACCACCGCATCGCCGTCTGAACCCAAGTGCGGCGGAAAGATCGCTCGAGCCAACCCGTCGTGGCCAGATTGAGCCAACAAAAAACAATCCATTTTGCTGAGCACCGCATTGGTGACCACGGTAATCAACGTGGTGTTTTCTTGAAAATGGTCACGCCTCGTTGGCCACGCGGTAAAAGTGCCGTTAGACACCGCAGCAGACTGGGTGCCGTCATCAGGCTGGCCCAAAGCGTTGACCGCCGCCAAAGCTGCCACCATCACCTCGCCTTTTTGAGTTACCCCAAGACCCAGGCCACCGGGTAGCGCTTTGTCACGGCCCGCCCATTTACCCACCGTGGCTCCGGTACCTGCCCCCACCACGCCGGTTAAAAATTCTTCGCTGGCTGACTCAACAGCCGCCCGGCCCTGCTCTGGCCCCGGGCGTACCCCAGGTTCCCCGGCCAGCAAGTCAAACAACCCCATACCCACCACGATGGGTATAGGTCCTGCTCCGGTAGGGAACCCCACGCCTTGTTCTTCTAAAAAACCCACCACCCCATCGGCGGCCGCTAAACCAAAAACCGACCCCCCGGTCATCAATACGGCATTTACTTGCGTTACCTGTCGCTCCGGGGCCAACAAAGAAAAATCTCGAGTGGCCGGAGCACCGCCCCGTACCTCGCCCGAAGCCACCGTGCCTTCGGGCAACAAAACCACCGTGCAACCGGTGCGCGCCACCTGATCATCCCAGTGCCCGACTTTTACTCCATCAATGGGGAACCTCATGAGCCTTGACCGTAGCGGGTCAACAGGTCATCTATTTGGCTGTCGTAGTCGGCAGCTACCGAAACCCACGAGAACCGGCGCATTTCAAAAGCCAAGCCCTCAGATTTTTGGTGCCAACTTGAAAAATCGCTCAACACCAAACGCAGCCGGTCAACCAACTGGCCGGGAGGGTAAAGCGCGGCCTCATGCCACTCCTTGGGAATCAACTCGGGGTAACTCTGATGAGCCGGCAGCACCGGCACTGCCCCCGCCGCTAATGCTTCCACTACGGCAATGCCAAAAAATTCGTGATGCGCCGCACTGATCACCACAGCGGCTTGCCCCAACAAATGCACATACTCTTCTCGAGGTAAAAACCCGTAGGCCGCCACCCGGTCGGCCAATTTCTCTTTCGCCTCCTCAATCTCTCGAGGGTTTTCTCGCACGTTTTCTCCCACCAAAGCCACCGAGAAACTTGCGCCTTCTTCAGCCAAGGCCACCAAGGCATCCATCACCTCGTGGGGGTTCTTGTCGTAGTCCCAACGCTGGTTCCATAACACCAACGGCGGGTCGTTGGGTTGGTCTGCTACAGGAACATCCCCCAACTCCACCCCCACCGGCATGACCCGGCTCTTTGCTTTTGCTGCAGCCAGCAAAGCGTGGTGCGGCTGGTCGGGAGCCCGGTCGAGCAAGGCCGGCAAAGCCGCCCACCAAGACTGTTGATGAAACGCTGAGTTAAACCACACTTGGTCAGCGGCCACCACCGAACGCCAATTAGCCAACGGGAACTCGTCGTTCGCTTTCTGTTGCGGACTCAAGGGGTAACCCAACTGGTTTTCGTGCATATACAAAACCACCGGAGGGTCGCCCAAAAACCGGCGGGTTAAACCCAGCCAGGCCGAGAGATCCACCATGGAAGAAACCAACACCAGATCAGGTTGGCCAAACTGCTCAACCGCCTTCTGGGTTGCTTCAGCCAGCGTGACCGATCCGCCACGAAAACGCCAACGCCAAAAACTCCCCGGGTGACTAATAACGACCACCTCATGCTGAGAATGCTGAGCGAAACCTTGTGCCCAAGCCGCATGAGATCCCCCGCAAAAAGGCTCCACTAAAAATACCCGACTCATAAACAGTCCTTAGCCGTTACTCGCTCAACCAAAGAGCGCACCACCACATCGGCCATCAGCAACAAAACAGCCAACAGACCAAAATGGTGCGCCGATCGACCCCAAGATGGCCAAGCAAACGACGGCTCATACCCCCAACGGATTTGCAAGAAAATAATATAAGCCACCCCACCGCCATAAGCCACGGTCGCCAGAGCCAGCGGAACAAAACGCCACTTCGGGTAACGGGCGCTCAACCAACTAACCAAAGCCACCACCAACCCAACCCAAGGGCGAGAAACCAGCAAAGCCACCAACCCCATACTTAACGCCACCTGCCCTGACGTGGCTTGGCTCAGCATCTTCCGGGATCGAAGGTCTAAAAATTCCGGTACCGCTGCCTTGACGCTAGCCACCGAAAAGCGACGCCCTCGCCAAGCCAAAACAAGACACAACAACACCGCTGCCGCAGAAACCCCTAAACCAAAGTTGACCGACCGTTGAGGCGCCCAGCGAAACTCCACCAAAAGTTCACCAGGTTCACTCGAGTTGACCAGCCAACCGTTAGCGAACCCATCTACCAACTGCGGGGTTCCTAAATCTTCACCGTTTACGCTGGCTGCCCAACCTTCGTTAAAACTTTGCCCCAAAACCAACCAAAAAGACTCGCCGGTTTGGCTTATTTGGGCCGACAACTTAGAGCGCCCTTGGTGGGTAACCGTTACTTGAGCAGACAACTCGCCGGCCGGGTTACTCCACTGCCCAGCGGCAGCGCCACCCACCCCGGAACGCAAAACCACCCGATCAATATTGAACCCGGTAAAGCGCCCATCAACCGTTTGCACTCGAGTGTCGCCCGCCGGAAGCACCAGCGACTGGTCGCAAAACACGGCCAGCAAACCTTGCCCGGCTAAGGCGGTTGTTCGGTCACCGGTTACCCGCAAGCCCACCGGTTGACCGTTTATGGCCATCAGGTCGGTACGGCAACCAGAATCAAAAACATCGGGGACCGGCGGCGCCACCAACGAGGAGATTCCTATTTCGGCTAAAGCCACCGGCATAACCACCTCGCTCCCGGTGTACCAGTTGTCGGTTTCTTTTTCGCTCACCGCCGCGATGGTGACCGTAACGGTACGGCCGGTTAAGGGTTGCGGCAAAACAAGCGGCACCGCTACCACATGGCCCAACGTTTCACCGGGAGCAATGAAAGGAAGGTCAAGGGAAACTTCTTGACCATCAACGGCCACGGTGAGGCGGGTAGGAATACTGTGGTGCGGATCAGCCACCACTAACAGTTCGAGGCCCTCAACGGTGATTTCTTCAGCCACCGTGTAAGACACCCATTGACCGGTTTGTTCAAGAAACTCTGGACTCCAATGAGTCGCCGGGTCGCCGTCAATAGCCGCTAAAGCACGGGCCCGTAAATCGCCAGAAAGGCGATCGCTAGAGCGGGCCGTTACCCCGCCTTGGTCAGCGCTCGGTACCCCCAATATTTCGTCAAGCATCTGGTCGGGCGCCCAGTCAGCCAACCGCACCGTGGCCTCCCCCCACCAAGACCGCTCCGATGGAAGGTCCAACACCCGGTCAATAATGCGTTCCGGGTCGGGGCGCACCGGTTCGGCCGGGTTGGTGCGGTGCCGGGACAACACCACAACTACATCATGGTCCACGTCGTTGGCAGCCGACAGCACCTCGGTAGGCACCCGCAGCACCTCATCAACCACCAGTCCTAAATCAATTTCGGCAAAGCCGGCGGGCCCCGGCGGCCCAAGTCCATCAACAAAAGCAAACGAAGCCGTTTGCATCGAACGCTCCCCAATGATCACCGTTTGGCCGCCCAAAACATATGAGCGGGCATCAAGTTCAACCAAAAACTCTGGTTCGCCGTCAAGAACCACCGACAAGGTGCGCACCCGACGATCTTGTGGCCCCACCAAAGGTTGGGTAAAGGTGATCTCGCTAAGGGTTACCGGAGCCGACAACGACAACACCAACTCTGGCGTCACCGCTTCGCCGTATTCCTCAATACGCCACGAGGTCAACGGGTCGCCATCAAAAGCATTAACCGGACGAAACTCCGGATTCAAAAAAACTCGGTTGCCGTAACCGGTGGCCTCCACCGAAGCAAAACCTAAATCTTGACCCGCCGCGCTCGCTACCCGATACTCGGCATGGGTGGTTGGTGCGCCATCCACGGGGCGTATACGCACATCACTCACATCAGGAAACAACGAAGTAGTTCCCAGCGGTTCGGTGTAGCCCACGTTGGCATTCATGGCGTACCAGCGTTCCGCCCGCTCCCGGTTGGTGTCGGTCACCGCTAAACGATCGGTGGGGCTTAGCGACTCAACCGAAGCGGCGTAACGCACCAAGCCCTGGGCAGGTTCCAACAATCCGGCGGACGCTAAGGCCACCAAACCCTCACCATCTCCCGAGACCACCAAAGAAGAATCCACCGGCCGGGCCCGCACCATCCCTAAAGAATCTTCCACCGCAAAAATAGCTACCGGAGGCGGGTCAACCGCATTGAGGGGTATCCCCAACTCAAGTTCATCAAACATGGGGTGCTCATCACCGGCCACGTTAGGAACCGGCTCACCAAAAGCCCGCGGCACCGCCAACCCCTCCGGTGGATCAACCAACATCGCCCAAAGGGGCCGAGGTCGCGCTGTGCGGTAGCGCTCGTATTCCAAATCGCTTCGGAGCACCACCTCGCCTACCCCCAACAATTGAGCGATCTCTGGCAGCGCCGCTGGTTCAAACCAGCCTTCTTGCAGGCTCCGATCAAAAGCCACCAATAGGTTGGCCCCCGACTGGTCACCGTGAGGCAATAACTCACGAGCCACATAAGGGCGTTCGATAAGCCCCGGCGTAATGGGGTCCAAGGTGTGGCCCCACCGGTAAGAAGCAAAATCCACCCCGGGTATTTCCATAACCCTGCTTTGCCGGTCGCCGGTGTTGAGGTCTGCTGCTGCGTCCTGCCAATAATCTGGGATCTCTTCTCGATGGAACCGCTCGGCGATAAGCGAGCCGTTCCATAGCCCCGGCAGGTTGACCACCACCAAAACCAAAACCAAAATGTTGCTTCCCCAAGCCAAACGAGGAAAACGAACCCACCCTGCTTGCAAAGCAGCAGCCGCAAACACCGCCATGCCCAACACCAGCAAGGGCGCTGCTCGTTGCGTGTTACGCAAACTGAACACTAAGTCCGAAGAACCCGCAGCCCAATTAAAGAACGACCCATAAGGTGACCGGCCGCCATGGCGAAACGAACCCACCGAAATCACTAAACCCACCACAGAAATCAAAGCGAAATAAGCCCGATGCTGCCAGCGCACCAACGCCAAGCCCAAAAGACAAAGACCGGCCAGGCCGAAAGAAACCGTCAACAACCACAGGCGCTCCATGTAGGGGTCCGCTAAACCGGCCAGCCACAGGCCACCCGGGTCGCGGCCATAGAAAAACCAGTAACCCAAGCCCCGCAACACTTCAAAAGAACTGGTGGTGTTGTTGGTAGAGGTCAAAGTTTCGGTAAGCGACAAAATTGGTAGGCCGTGCCAACCTCCAATGGCCAAAGCCACCATCCACCAGAGTTGGGTAGCCAAAGTCAAAATCCCGGCCCGCAAGACCGCTCGCCCCGCCTGGATCTGCGAAATTGCCGGATCCGACCACGCCGCTACCGGAGCCCACAAGACCGCCCCTAGCACCACAAAAAATATTGAACTCCCATTTATTGACCCGGCCACCGTGACCAACAAAGCAAAAATTGCTGGCCAACGCCAACGATCAGTGGCTACCGCGGCGGCCATAGCCAACACCAGCCAAGGAAAAAGAGAAAACGGAAGGAGCAGCGCTGACTGGCCGGTCAGATGGCCCAGCAAAAATGGGCTCAACATGTAGACCATGGCCCCGGTCAAATGGGTGGGGTGATCAGGTGCCACCCGACGCAACAACGCCAGCACCCCAAGGCCCGCCATCACCAAGATCGACCCGTACCACAAGCGCTGGATCAGCCAATCAGCCAACCCCAGGGTTTGCCCCAACCAATAAAAAGGCCCGGCAGGAAACAAGTAACCAATGTTCTGATGGGTCACCGTGCCTAAACCGAAATCCGGGTTCCAAAGTTGCGAGGCGCTGGCCAACAATGCCCCTGCGTCAAGGTGGAGGTACTGCTTGATATCCGCATTGACCACCCCAGGGCGAGTCAGCATCAGCGGCCCATAGGCCACCGCCACCAACACCAGTTCCCGCCACCGGGAGCGCAAGAGCTTCATGATTTCCTGCGTTGCGCATCGTCGCACAATGCGTTGAGGATGACCGCCGCGGTGTGCTCCCAACGAAATTGTTTACTGCGCTCTACCGCCGCATCGGCAAAAGATTGGCGCTGGTTGGTGTCGGTCAGCAAATGCACCAGCGCATCGGCCATGGCCGGACGTCCTTCAACCAAAATCCCAGTTTTTTGTTCCGCCACTGCATCTCGGTGACCGGGGATATCGGTAGCAACTGCCGGTGTGCCACAAGCCGCTGCCTCGGTAACCGTCATATTCCATCCCTCCCGGCGAGAGGGAGCCGCCAGCACCCAAGCTTCTTGATATAACCGGACCTTTTCTTCTTGCGAAACAAAACCCGGCAACCGCAACCATTCCGCAGCACCATGAGCCGCTACTTGTGCCGCTACCGATTGGCGGCCTGGTCCATCCCCAAAAATAGTGGCCGTAAGGTCAGGCACCTGTTGCCGTACCTCAACCAGCACCTCAACCAAACGGTCGAAAGCTTTGGGCGGCATAAACCGACCCCCCGCCACCACGGAAGGGGCTAACGATTTCTGCACAGTTTTGTCTAAACAAAAATCTTCCGCCACCCCTACCGGGCCGACCCTCAACCGGGACCGATCAATTCCCATGCGGATTGAAATCTCTTCGGCCGACGAAGGCGACAAGGTAACCAGCGGGGTCTTGCGATACAGCACCCGCACCCCAAAGCGTTCAATCAAGTACCCCAATTGAGCCAGACCGGGCGGAGCAAGATCGCCCCAGGTCCCCATATGGCAATGGTGAATAACGCCCACCCTTGGGCGATGCGCCCACAAAGGAGAGAGGAAAGGCATGCCCTGAAAAACGTCTACCACCCCGTCGGCTGCCCCGAGTTCCCCCCGCAAAACCCCCAATGCTGCTCCCGGAAAAATCGAAACCCGGCCCCCGGAACGCTGCACCTCAACCCCGTTACGGCGTAATTTTTCTGGGCCCTCAGGTACCGCCGCCGTACGCAAACTCACACCAAGACCCGCTTCTACCCACCGACGGGTCACCTCGGCTAAATGCACCTCGGCTCCACCAGCGTCCGGAGCGTCAAGGTCACGCCAAGCCACCACCGCTACCTGGTGAACGCCCAACTGGCCCGCTCTTTCCACCACCGCAGCGAGCGATGGCGTCTTTTGGTCAAACAAATTAGGCGAGTTCATTGACTCTGGTTTAGCAGTCCCAGCACGGCTTTCCGGTACTCTGGCCATCATGACTTCAACGGAGACTCCCAACGGCGCTGGTATCGCTCGTTTGCGGTTGCTTTGGAAGCTTTTTCGAGACGAGCGCCAAAACCCTGAACCCTTCTATCGAGCCTTAGCCGCCGAGTCTGCCCTTGACCTCAACCAGCGGTACGGGTTGGCGCAAACCAACGTTTTGGACATCGGTTGCGGCCCGGGTTGGTACGCCGAGGCACTGCGTCAACACCAAGCCACCGTGGTCGGTATCGATGGGAGCGTTGAAGCGCTTACCCGAGCCAACCCACCAATTACTGGTTTATCTATTGGCGACGCTACCTGTTTGGCTTTTCCGGATGCTTCGTTTGATGGGGTTTTTTGTTCAAACATGCTTGAACACGTCAGCGACCCCGAAGCAGTTATTGACGAAATGGCCCGAGTGCTTCGGCCGGGCGGTTGGGGCTACCTTTCCTGGACCAATTGGTACTCGCCACACGGCGGACACCACATGAACCCCTACCAATATTTAGGCCCCCGTTGGGGTCCTCGGCTTTATGAGAAGCGCCATGGTCCGCCCCCCGACAACCGATTCGGCAAAGAACTCTTTGCCGTTCACATCGGGCCGACCTTGCGTTTCATGCGCAACCATCCACAGATCAACGTGCACCGGGTGGAGCCGCGCTATTGGCCGTGGGCTCGGCCCATTACCGCCATTCCTTTAGTACGTGAAGTGTTCACTTGGAATTGCCTCGTTCGCTTTACTCGTCAAGATATTTAATCGGCAAGCGCCGCCCGAGTTTTGCCAGCAACTCGTAACTGATGGTGCCCAGCACATCGCCCATGTCGCCGGCGGTAATCGTTTCGTTTCCTTGCCTGCCTAACAGCACCACCTGATCACCGACCTTGACCGTCTGGTCGACCTCGACCATTGTTTGGTCCATGGTGATGGCGCCTCGAATCGGGTATCGCCGACCGTTGATAAGTACCTGTCCGGCGTCTCCCCAAGAGCGCATCAACCCATCGGCGTACCCCAAAGGCAAGGTGGCCAATTCGGTAGTTTCTGTAGCCTGCCAGCGCTGCCCGTACGACACCGTTTCGCCGGGCTCAATGCGGTGCCGGTGAGCCACCACGCTGACCAGTGACCCAATCGGCCGCAAGCCCAGTTCGTCCATGCGGGGGCGTAGTTCTGGTGAGGGGTCGGCTCCGTAAAGAGCAATACCGCAACGAACCAGAGAATAATGGGTTTGCGGAAAAGCCATGGTGGCCGCCGAGTTCGCGGCATGAACCAATTGTGGGCGGTGCCCGGCTGTTGTTAAATCTTCAAGTGCCGTGTCGAACCGTTGGTGTTGTCTTTGGGTGAGTGGGCTTTCTGGCTCAGCGGCCATAGCAAAATGAGTAAACGCCCCCTCTAAGAAAAGCCCGCAAGATTGCAAATGTTCCGCGGCGGCTACCGCTTCATCGGCCGGGACCCCTACCCGATGAAGCCCGGTTTCTATTTTCAAATGCACCGGAGCTCCCGGGGCCACGGCAGCGAACGCCTCAATACCTGCCTTGGTGTACACCGTTGGGCGCACCTCAGCCAGCCCAGCCACGGTAGCCATTTCGTCCGGAGCGGGTTCAGAAAGAATCAACAGTGGGGCGGTGATGCCGGCGGCGCGGAGTTCCACCGCTTCGTCAGTGAGGGCCACCGCTAACCAGTCGGCGCCGGCCTCCAGCACCGTTTGAGCGATGGTCACCGCTCCGTGCCCATAAGCGTCCGCTTTGAGGACCGCACAAAAGAGAGACCCCGGCGCTAAACCCCGCAGCACCTCAACGTTGTGGCGGAGATCGCTTAACGAAACCTGAAAGTTTGTGGGCCGCTTGGTCATGCGTCGACCCCTAAGCGACTGAGAACTGCCGGCAAATGTGCGTCGAGGTCCCCAGCCACCACCCCGGTATTGGGCAAGGCATCAAGCAAAGCACCGTGGACCAGTACTCCCCCAACTGCGGCGGCCCAAGGCTGCGCTCCGCGGGCTAAAAAACCGCCAATAATGCCCGAAAGCACATCGCCGGTTCCTGCCGTAGCCAATCGTTGATCGCCAGACCGCACCAAATACGTTGCGCCGGTGGTATCGGCAATAACCGTGGTGGGGCCTTTGAGCAACACCACGGATTCGTATTGTTGGGCCAAGGTACGGGCCGCTTTTAAACGATCGGAGACCGGGGGTTGGCCGGTCAACATGCGGTATTCGCCGTCGTGGGGAGTCATCACCAAAGGAACATTACGCAACACCGGGCGGTCAGCAAGAACCAAAGCACGCAAACCATCCCCGTCGACCACCATTGGTTGGTCGGCTTGTTTTATCCAGCGCTGTACGGCGTGGCTGGTTTCTTCGCTCGGGCCCAAGCCGGGGCCCAAAACTAAGGCAGCAAAACGCTCATGGTCTTCAAGCGGGTCAGCAAGATTTAACGGAGATACCACAACCTCTAACGGGGCCGGAGGGTTTGTTTCCCCCGGCACGCTGAGCCGTACGTAGCCGGCTCCTGACCTTTGAGCAGCCCGGGCGGCCAGATAAGCCGCCCCTTCCATGCCCTGGTGGCCAGCAATGACCCAACAGGCGCTTTGCCACTTGTGGGCGTCTGAAGGGCGAGACGGGATAAGCCCCGCCACGTCGTCTACCTGAGCAAACCAACAGTTTGCCCAAGACACATCAAGCCCTATATCGGCCACCACAAGGTCGCCGCACAAGGCGGGGCCTTGCCCTAAAAAATGCCCTGGTTTGGCGGCGGCAAAGGTGATGGTGCATTGCGCCGGGGTCGGCTTCCCTAAGGTTTCACCGGTCAGCCCGTCGAGGCCTGAAGGCAAATCCACGGCCAGTACCGGTGCATCGGTGGTCGGCCCTTGGTGCGGGCGGCGAAGACCGGTTCCAAAAGCAGCATCAATAACCAATGCAAAACCAGAAACCTGTGAAGGTACTAAGTGCGCTTCGGTCACCGTGACGTTTTGACCATCGGCCGTGAGGTGCCGGGCCGCTACTCGCCCATCGGCACCGTTGGCCCCCGGCCCCACCATGACCATTACCTGGTGGGCCTGGCCGGCCGGCAGCATTTTTCTTGCTTGTTGCGCTACTGCGGCACCGGCTCGTTCAATAAGTTCTTCTTGAGTCTCTTGGGCGGCCGCATCAATGGCCACCATTTCTTGCGGAGTAACAACCGTGATCAAAACAGCCTCAAAGAGCCACTGCGATAGCCATAGCGGTGTGTTCGGTATGGCTGAGGGTCAATAACCAACGTTGCACCCCGGCCTGGTGAGCCGCTTGTTGAGCCGTACCGTGGAGCAACAACTCGGGGGCTCCGAATTCGGCTTTTATCACCTCAATGTCGTAGAGGGCAATGGCCCCGAGACCCAAACCAAGAGCTTTTAGCACCGCCTCTTTGGCGGCAAAGCGCGCCGCGTAGCGTTCCGTAGGGTCGTTTCGCCGGTCGGCGTATTCTTGTTCGCCGGGCCGAAAAAGGCGAGTACGGAGCCCCGGGGTACGAGCCAACGATCGGCGAAATCGGTCAATTTCTACGAGGTCAGTACCGATGCCAATCACAACGAAGAGCGCAACCGTTCAGCAAGTGAACCTATGGGGTCAATGAGGAGATCCGTTACCGGTAAGGCGGCCAGCAAACCTTGAGGCAACTCTGATTCGGTTTCACACACCGCATCTTCGATGGCGTCGTAGCGATCGTGGTAACCCCGCAGCACCCCTCGTAAGGATTCTTGATCCAGATGATCGATCATTTCAACGTGAAGCAAGGTCAGCCCGACGGTTTCCGCATCTTTTACTTCGGGCACCAAAACTAGGGTGCGGTCATCTCGGGCGCCTCGGGTTACTAAGACCTCTCGTTCAACCGCTACCCGGTGTTTGGTACCTCGCAGCACGGGGTCAGTGTCGGTTCGTGAGGCTATAGATGTTGAGACCCCACCACGGTCCACGATGGACAAAGTAGGGGTTTCGGTGGCTAAGCCCTGCAAGTGGTAACGGGTAAACCCAACTACTTCAACTACCGCAGGGTCTAGGGATCCCAATAAACGCAGGGTGCGGTAACTCAGCGAGTCTCGGGGAGTGCCGGCGGCCATAACTGCTTGGGCCAAGCGGGCTTCGAGAAGCGTTTCGTCGGTGCGAGAAATACCTACCGTTACCGTTTTGGCTTGATGTTTGATGGCATCAATGGGTCGCGTCAGTTCTTCTATGGCGGTCGTCAATGCACCGGCGAGATCATCTAGTACTAAACCGGGGGTGCCGACTTGACCGTATTGGCTTTGGTAGGCCTCGAGCGGTACGTCCCCTAAGGCGTAGCGAAAGAGCCCCGCTAACCGTACGGCAGTTGAAGCTTCGAGGTGTCCGTTGAGGCGACCCGAACGCAATTCAGAGGAAAAACTTGCTTCGGAGGTCGCTAACACTTGGCTGAGGTCGGCCAGCAGTTCTTCGGTGGGGTCTTGGTCGTTGAGTTGGACCGCTACTTTTTCTATGGCGGCATGGGCCTGACGCAATGGGTCGGCTTGAGCATCAATGGCGCGGGCCGCTTCGTAACCAAAGAGGTGCCCCACCATGGTGGAAAGCACAAATGCTAAACGGGGATGCACCGAGGGCACACGAATAAGGTCCGGGCCGTCTCCGTATTGGCGGGCTTGGGTATCGCAGATCACGATGGGGGCGGCCCGGTGAGCTTGGTAGATCGCTACTTCTTTGGCAACGTCGTCTGCGTTGGAGCCCACCAAACCCGCAGCGCATACCAAGATCATGGGTTCCGAAGAAAGGTCAATGTGTTTTTTGTCTTCGGTGGAGTCGCTAGCGATTGATTTGTAACACAGTTCAGAAAGTTTGATGCGAATTTCTCGCGCCGCAATCAGGTTGCTGCCGCTTCCTACGATGGCCCAGTGGCGGCGCGGCGGGGCGTGGCGTTGCGCTACCTCAGCGATGTGCTGGCGCCCGGCTAATACTTGTTCCATGGCTTCAGGGAGCTCATTGAGGCTCGACAAAACTGCTGACCGGTCAGCGGCCCCGGGGGCGCCGAGAGCGTCAGCCAAACCCACCGCGAGCAAAAACCCCGCGGCGATCTGGGCATAGAACGCTTTGGTGGAGGCCACGCTCATCTCTACGTCTCGTCCGTTGGAGGTGTAAAGCACCCCGTCGGCTCGGTCGGTGAGGTCGCTGTTGCGACGGTTGACGATAGCCACCACGCGAGCCCCTCGGGACCGAGCGAGGTCCACGGTGCGGTTGGTATCGGTGGTGGTCCCCGATTGGCTGATGGCCACCACGAAGGTGTCGGCCATGTCGGGGCGCAAACCGAAGCCCGATAACTCACTGGCCAACTGTGCTTCGACCATTACTCCGGTACCGGCCACTTCAGTTTTTATTGATTCTGCTATTGACTGGGCGGCGATGGCGGCCGTGCCTTGCCCAATAACCGTTATGCGTTTAATGCTTCCGCTGGCCAGGTCCGCTCGTAACGAATCGTTGAGGGTGCTGGAGGATAAACGAACCGCCCACCCTTCTTGTGGGTCGTTTATTAAATGCCCGCGCAGGGTTGTGCGAATAGAGGTCGGGGCTTCGCCGACTTCTTTGAGTAAGTAATGCGGGTGGTCTCCCCGGTCAATATCTCGGGTGGTGATCTCGGCGGTCACCAGTTCTTCGGGCGTTACCGGCAGCGACCGCTCGTCAAACGAACGACGCGCTATCCCTTCAAGTGTGCCGGCGGTTGCCGTATCGATCTCTATAACTTGGCCCCGACTGACCACTGGGTGGTCGGGGTCGGCAGGAAGGTCGCCTTCCATGCGAAGATATTCGGCCGTGACCTCTACCAGCCCGTAGGGTTCGCTGGCCACCACGGTGACGTCTTCGCCAAGTCCAAGATAAAGCGCTTGTCCGCTTCCTCGCAGCGAGAGATACAAGCGCCCGGGGTCGTCGGCCAATGAAGCGGCGATGGCCAGCGAACCTTCAAACGATTGCACGGTACGGCGAAAAGCTTCTGCCGGGGCTACCCCTTGGGCCAGTTGAGCGGCACACAAGGCGGGAACCACTTTGGCATCGGTGGTGATGCCGGCGGCAATAGACAGGTTGTTTTGTTCTCTCAGATCAGCATGGTTGTCAACGTCACCGTTTTGTACTGCCGTCACCAGTGGGGTGATCTGGTCGTCGGCCCGGCCAGAGTCAAGGGGATGCGCGTTGGCTTGGGAAACTACCCCCATGCTGGCCCACCGAGTCTGGCCCAAAATGGTGCCTTGTACTTCCAAGGAAGTAAGCGCTTGGGCCAGTTCTTGGTCGGCTTTTAATGCTTTTCGTAAAACGGCGGTGTTGTCGCCCAGTTCGCCGATCTCTGCTGCTTCTTTCACCACCCAGATCTGTACCCCTTGGGCAGTTTCGTGGGTGGCTCCTGAACGGTAAAGGGCATCAGGAGCGTTGGTTAAATCGGCGCTTTGATGCCCCCAGAGGGTGATTTGCAAGCCAGCCGAATCTCGGCCCCGAACTTCAAGCCGATCTAAGGACCGTAAAGCTTGTTCCACGGAAAGCAGCACCGTTAACCCGGCGGGGCTAGGCGGAAAGTCTGCGGAGGCCAACGAACACACCCCGCGGTAGGTTCCGATGCGGTCTCGACCGAGCGCCCATAAGGCATCACGCATTTCGGTTACTGCATGGTTGACCGCTTCGGGGTCTTTTTCTGCGGCGACTAGTGATTCTTCTATCGGCGACAGGTCCCCCGTCAACAGCATCAGTCGGTCGTAAAGGTGGTCGGCTAACTCGGGGGCCGAGAAAAAAGCCAGCAAACCGGGGCCACCTCGCAAAAGGTGATCAGCCTCTTTGAGCAACCCGGTGGCTTCGGCCAGCGACGGCAGGTCACCTTTTTTAAGCAGTTCTTGGGCTTGGCCCACCAAGGTCAGTATTTCTGAAGCCTCAGGGATGGCCCGCGTTGAAGGGCGACGCAACACGGCGATTATTCCACACATGTTTTACTCCTCTCCAGAGACGGGTCAATAAATATGATTCTAGAGGCTTGAACGGTCAGCGTCTCGGCGCTTTACCTCAGTCGCTAAACTTTTCGCCACGGTGAGCGCTGCTCCTTGGTCCAGAGCTTCCACCATGACCCGTACCAAAGGTTCGGTTCCGGAAGGACGCACCACTACCCGGCCCGCTTGACCAAGCTTCTTTTGAGCGGCTTCGATTGATTCGCCTAACTCGGCTACCAAAACTTCGCCGGGGTTCTGTACCGCGATGTTAAGCAAAACCTGCGGGGCCTTTTGCATGATTTCTTGGGCCCAGGTGCCTAAGTTTTTTTTGTGCCGGCGCACCGCATCCATCACTTGGATACCGGTGAGTAATCCGTCGCCGGTGGTGGCGCGATCAGCAAAAATAATGTGACCTGATTGTTCCCCACCCAAGGTCCACCCGTTTTTGTTTAGGGCGGCCAAGACGTGGCGGTCTCCCACCGGGGTTTCGTAAATACTGATACCGGCTTGGTTCATGGCTTGGCGGAGGCCCAAGTTGGCCATAACCGTGACCACCAGGGTGTCTCCAGCGAGGCGGTCTTGTTCCAAAAGGTCGATCGCACTGAGGGCCAGCAAGAAGTCCCCGTCGAGTAGCGAACCGTCGGCCGCTACGGCCACTACCCGGTCGCCATCTCCGTCAAAGGCCAGCCCGGCGTCGGCTTGATGCTCTACTACTGCTTTTTGTAATGCCTCTGGGTGGTTGGAGCCACACCTTTCGTTGATGTTGCGCCCATCGGGTTGAGCATGTAGCACCGTTACTTGAGCGCCCAGTTGCATAAAAACTTCAGGGGCTACCGCACTCATGGCCCCATGGGCGCAATCTAAAACAAGGTGCAGGCCGGCCAGTGCTTGAGGCTCAACCGAAGCCACCATGGCCTCAAAATAGCGGGCATCGGGGCGGTCAGCCCACTGCCCGGGGTCGAGGCTTTCTTGTTGAGGCGTGCTGTGCCAACTTTCTTCTATGGCGCGTTGGGTGGCGTCGTCGAGTTTGTGCCCTCCGGCGGCAAAAAGCTTTATGCCGTTGTCATGCCAGGGGTTATGGGAAGCGGAAACCACGGCGCCGGCCATTCCCTCTTGGGCTGCGAGGTACGCCACCGCGGGGGTAGGGGCAACTCCCAGCAAAAGTGGAGTCACGCCGCCGGCGGCAAAACCTTCGGCCAATGCTTGCGCCAAAGCTGGGCTAGAGACACGCGTATCGCTCCCAATGATTACTTGGGGGGCGTCAAGATGCTGGGCGGCGGCCTGTCCGAGAGCGCGCACCACTGGGACAGTGAGTTCGGTGTCTGCTCGTCCACGTACCCCATCGGTACCGAAATGCAGAGCCTGATTCGTCATAAGATGACAACAAGATGCGGTGATTTGTTCCGCATCGGTGCCGGTTACCGCTTGGAGTACTGCGGTGCCTTGCGAGCTTTTTTGAGACCGTACTTTTTGGATTCTTTCTTCCGGTCATCACGAGTCAGCAGGCCGGCTTGTTTCAAAGCAGGGCGACGTTCTGGCTCGAGGGTTTCCAAAGCACGAGCAATGCCTAAGCAAAGCGCACCGGCTTGGCCGGCCATGCCGCCACCGTGCAGGGTGGCGTCAATGTCGTATTGACCTTCGGTACCGGTAACCCGCAAAGGCTCCAGGAACTGCAAGCGATGGCTTTCGGTTGGGAAGTAATCTTCCATGGTGCGACCGTTTACGGTCACCGTGGATTCGCCGTCAACGGGGCGAAGGCGCACTCGGGCTACCGCTTGCTTGCGACGTCCGGTGTTTTGGGTAAGAGGTTTTGACATAAAAGGTTCCTCGCTCAGGCTTTACGCGCACGGGCGTGTTCGATGGTCATGGTTTGAGGTGCTTGCGCCTCGTGGGGGTGTTCGCTGCCTCGGTAGACCTTAAGTTTGGTCAACATTTGACGGCCTAAACGGTTCTTGGGGATCATGCCGCTTATCGTCCGACGAACGGCTTCTTCTGGCTTGTCGGCTAAGAAGTCACCGTAGCTGCGGGTACGCAAACCACCGGGGAAACCGGAGTGGTCATAAACTTTTTTGTCTTCGGCTTTAGCACCGGTAAGCACTACTTTGTCGGCGTTGATGATGATCACATGATCGCCGGTATCGAGGTGCGGGGTGAAGATTGGCTTGTGCTTGCCGCGCAGCACCGAAGCTACCTCGGTGGCCAAGCGACCCAAGATGAGACCCTCAGCGTCAACAACGTGCCAGGCACGTTCAATTTCGCTGGCTTTTGGAGTGTACGTAGACACGGAATTACCTTTTTCTTTGATTCGTAAGCGATGAAATAACTAGACTTTTGTGACTCTTTCAACGTGGAGAAACGTGTCTATCCGCGTCTGAGGGCCAGCAGGTAAGGCTACGCCGGTGGTTCACCCTCGGCAACCCGCGCCTCATCAACCTCAAAACTTGGATAACGCACCGACCAGAGGGTCAGGCCATGCGGAGGGGCCAGTGGCCCAGCAAATTGTCGGTCTTGGGCCGCTAAAATTTCCGGAATGCGACGTTCGGCGGTTCTGCCTCGCCCTACATCTACCAAAGTACCCACCACCGCACGCACCATTTGGTGGCAAAAAGATGACGCCGCTATCTCAAACTCCACCACATTATTTTCTAAAGATCGCCAAGAGACTTCTTCTACGTGGCGAATCAAACTGCGCTCTTGGTACCCAGGCTTTGGTGGTGTGCGTTTACAAAATGAAGAAAAATTATGTAAACCCACGAGATGGGCTGCTGCTTTTTCCATCAAGTCAATACGCAAAGGCGTCGAAACATGCCACGCCGTGTTGGCTAAAAAAGGATCCGGGTCGGGTCGGTTCAATATGCGGTAGCGATAACACCGGCCGTTGGCCGAAAAACGTGCATCAAAATCTTTGGGGGCTTCGACTAGTTCGGTGAGGGCGATGGAGGGCTGGCAAAGTCGGTTCAACGAATGGCGGAGTTTTTTTAAGTTCGCATCGTCAGGGGCGTCAAAACTAATGACCTGACCTACCGCATGTACCCCCCGGTCGGTGCGACCGGCACAGGTCAAGGTGATTTCTTGGCCCAGAATTTGAGAAAGATTCGCTGTGAGGTCACCCGCTACCGTGCGAACGTCTTGATTTATAGCAAAACCGTGAAAAGAAGACCCGTCATAAGCAACGGTTCCTCTTACCCGCATGCCGGGTGGGGTCAGACCAGTTCGATCCGAGCCATCGGTGCTTTATCACCGTGGCGAGGGCCGATTTTCAAGATACGGGTGTAACCACCTGAACGATCGGCGTAACGAGGGCCGATTTCATCAAACAGTTTGGCCGTCATTTCTTTGTCACGCATAAACGAAACAACTTGGCGGTGGTTATGCAAACCACCCTTTTTCGCTTTGGTGATCATTTTTTCAGCAATAGGGCGCAAAGCTTTAGCTTTTGCTTCGGTGGTTACGATGGCCTCAGCGGCGATCAGCGAAGCCACCAAATTGGCCATCATTGATTTCTGATGTGCAGCACTACCGCCAAAGCGACGGCCTTTTTTCGGGGTTGCGGGCATAATGTGGTCCTTTTAGTCCCGGGTGGCGAGCGAAAGTCCCCGCTCGTCAAGTTTTTCAATAACTTCGTCCAAAGATTTCTGACCGAAGTTGGTGATGGCCAAAAGGTCATCGTAGGTCTTTCCCAAGAGTTGCCCGATGGTGTCAACCTGGCCACGCTTCAAGCAGTTGCGCGGGCGTTCGGAGAGGTCAAGGTCTTCGATGGGAAGGTCCATATCGGGCGAAGTGCCGCCGATAGGAGCAGCCTCGGCCAATTCAAGGCCTTGAGGTTCATCACTCATTTCTTCGACCAGTTGGACCAAAGCACGCAAGGTGCCGCCTGCAGAAGCCAATGCTTCACGAGGAGAAATGGAACCATCGGTTTCAATTTCCATTACCAAACGGTCATGGTCAGTTGATTGAGCAACCTGCATTGGGTCAACAACGAAGCTCACTCGGCGTACCGGAGAGAACAAAGCATCGATGGGGATAACGCCAATGATGCCGCTTTCGGCGGGGCGCTTAGAGGTTAAGAAACCACGTCCCCGTTCGAAGGTGACTTCAGCCGCCAACCGGCCGCTGTCGTTCAAGGTCGCCAACACGAAGTCAGGGTTCAAAATTTCTAGGTCGGTGTGACCCTCTAAGGCGACCGCGGTTACTTCGCCGGGGCCCCGAGCATCAAGGCGCACGGTTACTGGGTCGTCGCTGTGGCAGGCCACCACAACGTCTTTAAGGTTCAAAATGATGTCTGAGACATCTTCAATCACGCCACCGATGGTGCTGAACTCGTGTTCAGCGTCATCAAAACGTACTTGGGTGATAGCGGCACCGGGAATCGATGACAAAAGGGTACGGCGCAGCGAGTTGCCGAGCGTGTGGCCGAAGCCTGGCTCGAGCGGTCCTACGGCGAACTCTTGCCGATTGCTTTCGGCTTCGCTTATTGCTTCAACACTTGGTCGCTGAATTACCAACATGGGGTTACCTCTGTTACTTCGGGGGAGAGCAAAAAGCTCTAAGGGTTACGGTTACTTGCTGTACAGCTCAACGATGAGCTGTTCACGCACGGGAATATCAATTTGTTCACGCACGGGTACTTCTTTTACGGTGGCTTCGTGTCCGCCATCGGCCACGGTTAGCCAGCCCGGCGATTGGCGATCGAGCACATCAATGTTCCATTGCACAATCACCATGTTGCGAGCTTTGGTGCGCAAGGTGATGACGTCGCCTTTGCGGGCTCGGAAGCTGGGGATGTCTACCCGACGACCGTTTACGTCAATGTGCCCGTGGTTAACCAACTGACGGGCCTGAGGGCGAGTAGCCGCCATTCCCGCACGGTAAACAATGTTATCCAGACGCAACTCCAAGTATTGGAGCATAATTTCGCCGGTAACCCCGTCTTTACGGTTGGCTTCTTGGAAGATTTTGCGGAACTGTTTTTCGGTCAAACCGTAGGTGAAGCGAGCCTTCTGCTTTTCTTGCATTTGGAACAAGTATTCAGATGGGTTGCCTCGACGACGGGTACGGCCGTGTTCCCCTGGTGGGTAAGGGCGCTTATCAAGAGCGACAGTTTCGCCTTTGGTGCCAAAGATGTTTGTGCCTAAGCGTCGAGAGACCCGCGCCTTAGGACCGGTGTAGCGGGACATTAGGCCCTCTTTCGCTTCGATAAACGACATCCATTATGAGGAACAGGTGTCACGTCTTTAATGCCGGTTACTTCGATACCGGTAGTTTGAATAGTGCGGATAGCGGTTTCACGACCCGAGCCAGGGCCACGAACCACAACATCGACTTTGCGTACACCGTGTTCCATTGCTTGACGTGCACACTTTTCGGCAGCCATTTGAGCAGCGAAAGGAGTGGATTTGCGTGAGCCTTTGAAGCCCACGTTGCCCGCCGAAGCCCAAGCCAAGGTGTTGCCACCCTGGTCGGTGATGGTCACGATGGTGTTGTTGAAAGAACTCTTAATGTGCGCCACGCCGTGGGGCACATTCTTGCGTTCCTTTTTACGAGGGCGTCGGCCCCCAGCAGATGCATTAGCCATTACTTAAGAACCTTTTTCTTGTTAGCCACCGTCTTGCGCTTCCCCTTACGGGTCCGAGCGTTGGTGTGGGTGCGCTGACCATGTACAGGCAAACCACGGCGATGCCGTATGCCCTGGTAGCAACCGATATCCATTTTACGTTTGATGTTTTGCGAAATTTCACGACGTAGGTCGCCTTCGACCTTGTAGTTCTCGTCGATGAACGCACGGATTTTAGTGACCTCTTCGTCAGTCAAATCACGCACACGAGCCACCGGGTCTATACCGGTAGCTTCACAAATCTCAACAGCCTTCGTACGACCTACCCCAAAAACATAAGTAAGGGAGATCTGTACTTGCTTATCGCGGGGGACGTCTACGCCCGATATACGTGCCATTTTTACTCCTAGCCCTGCCGCTGCTTATGGCGGGGGTTGCTGCAGATAACCTGCACGCGTCCGTGCCGGCGTATTACCCGGCATTTTTCACAAATTGTTTTTACGCTGGTGCGAACCTTCATAGTGTGTTCTCTGGCTTTACTTGTAGCGGTAGGTGATTCGACCTCGTTGGAGGTCGTAGGGAGAGAGCTCTACTTGTACTCGATCCCCGGGGAGAATGCGGATATAGTGCATCCGCATTTTTCCAGAAATTTTAGCTAGAACGTGATGGCCATTCTCTAGTTCCACTTTAAATTCAGAACCGGGCAACGGTTCAAGAACCGTTCCCTCCATAACAATGGCTTCTTCTTTAGATTTCGTCAGGACTGACCTCCAGGTCAAAATGGGTTCTACACGCACAGAAAGTCCGCGCGGCAGAGCCGAGAGACAACGCTACCGCCGCCCTTGGACATGCCCAACCCGCGAACCGCACCTTGGTACGTGTTTTTAGGCTTTTCATTGCTTATTTCCTTGAGATTCTGTTACTACATGGGCTAATCGGGCAGCTACCTCGTCTTCGGTGCCGTCACCGTCCACTATTTTCAAAATACCTTGGTCGGCAAACAAAGAAAAAAGAGGGGCCGTTTCTTGTTCATAAAGTGACAAACGTTGGGCAATCCCTTCAGGGGAATCGTCCGCACGTCCCCGAGCAACCATGCGCTCGGTCACCACTTCAATCGGTGCATCCAAGTTGATGGCCAAATCGAGGCTGGTCTCGGCTTCTTCTAGCAGGGCATCCAAGGCCGTTGCTTGGGCCGGGGTACGAGGAAAACCATCAAGTAAAAATCCGTTTTGGACAACATCAGGAAGAGCCAATCTTTCGGCCACAATACCGTTGATGATTTCATCAGAAACCAAATCGCCGGCATCCATTACTTCTTGTGCCCGGCGACCAAATTCAGTTCCTTCGGCCACTGCAGCCCGCAGCAAGTCACCGGTCGAGATATGAACGGGGCCAAATGCTTCAACCAAACGGGCGCACTGCGTCCCTTTGCCAGAGCCTTGGCGGCCAAAAATGACCAAACGCACTGGACTCATTAAGAGGCCTCAGCCGTAGCCCAGGGCTACTTGAGGAACCCTTCGTAATTACGCATGGTGAGTTGCGAATCGATCTGCTTCATGGTTTCTAAAGCCACGCCAGCGGCAATCAAAATAGAGATCCCGATGAAACCAAAGCCGGCGGCACCGGAGCCCCCAGAACTACCGACCCCTTGGCTGGTGTCCAAGAAGACGTTAATCAAGATGGAGGGGATAAGCGCTACGGCGGCCAAGAACAAAGCCCCCGGCAGGGTGATGCGGGCCAAGATTTTAGCTAAGTAGCGTTCGGTCTGGTACCCAGGACGAATACCGGGCACGAACCCGCCTTGCTTGCGAATGGTGTCGGCTTGTTTCGCCGGGTCAAAGGTGATGGCCGTATAGAAGTAAGCAAAACCCACCACCATGACCCCGGTAATGGTGAAGTAGAAAACATTATCGGGTTGGGCCAAGTTGTTGTTTATCCATGAGCGGAAACCTTCCCACGGCAACGCAGCAGCGATAAGTACCGGCAGGTACAGCACCGAGGTGGCGAAGATAATGGGGATTACCCCTGCTTGGTTTACCTTCAACGGGATGTAAGTGTTTTGCCCGCCGTACATGCGGCGCCCCACTACACGCTTAGCGAACTGTACGGGGATGCGGCGTTGGCCTTGTTCGACGAAGGTAATAGCGGCGATTAGCGCCATTAACACGGCCAAAACGATAAGCAGCGCCCACACGCCATTTTCGGCATGAATCAGCGATCCCTGCGCCGGGAACCCGCTAATTACCGAAATCATAATGAGCAGCGACATACCGTTACCGATGCCCTTTTGGGTGATCAACTCCCCCATCCACATAAGCAATGCGGTTCCGGCGGCCAAGGTAAGCACCACCATAGAGACCGTACCGATATGGAAGTTCGGCAACAGGTTGGCGCCCGATTGGCCGCTGATGGAGTTTCCGCCATCGTTGAACAAGAAAGCAAAGCTGGTGGCCTGAATAACGGCAATGGAAACGGTTAAGTAACGAGTCCATTGCGTGATTTTGCGTTGACCGACTGCTCCTTGTTGCTGCCATTGCTCAATTTTAGGAACCACCACTCCCAGCACCTGCATGATGATGGAGGCGGTGATGTACGGGGTTACCCCTAAAGCAAAAACGGCAAAGGTGGTAAGAGAACCACCAGAAAACAACTGCAAGAAGGCCAAAACGCCGCCCTGGTTGGCCCGGTCACGGAGCAACTGGACCTGTTCGACGTCAATGCCGGGGGCGGGAATGAACGCACCCACCCGGTACAGCACAATCATGAGCAAGGTAAACAAAATCCGCTTACGCAGATCGGCAACCCGGAACATGTTCAGCATGCTGGCCAGCACGTTGGTCTCCTTGTCTTAAGTGGTTGGGTTAGCGGTTCATGTGCGCATTGCCGCTGGAAGGCGGACGCACGGAGAACGGCAGAGGAAGTTTTTCAAGCGAACCGCCAGCGGCGGTAATGGCTGCTTCAGCAGAAGCAGACCAAGCGTGGGCATGCACGGTCACCGCACGGGTGATTTCACCACGGCCTAAGACCTTGATGAGTGCGCCTTTGCTTACCAACCCTTGGGCCAACAAGGCTTCGGGGGTGGCTTCGGTAAGCCCTGACTCTTCAATGGTGTCAAGGTTTACTGCTTGGTATTCAACACGGAAGGGGTTTTTGAAACCACGCAACTTCGGAATGCGCTGGTGCAACGGTTGTTGACCGCCTTCGAAACCAACGCGTACCTTGCTGCGAGCCCGTTGGCCCTTGGAGCCACGGCCGGCAGTTTTACCGCCCTTGCCGCCAATACCGCGTGCGACCCGTTTGCGGCGTTTGCGCGAACCAGGTGCTGGGGTGAGATCATGAACCTTCATTAGTTGACCTCCTCAACCTTGATGAGGTGTGGAACGCGAGCAATCATGCCGCGAATTTCGCCTCGATCAGGAAGGGTGTTACTTTGACCGATTTTTCCGATGCCCAAAGCGCGCAGGGTACCCCGCTGTTTGGGTTTAGAACCGATGGCTGACCGCACTTGGGTCACCCGGATTTCTTTTTCTGCCATGACTAGGCTTCCTCGTCTTCGTCATCAGACGATTGGGGGGCGTCGATACCGGCTTCGGTGCGGCGGTAAGCCTCCAACAAAGCACCTGGTACGAAAGTTTCTGGGTCTAGGCCTCGCAAACGAGCGATTTCGTCAGGGCGGCGTAGCGCAGCTAAACCAGCAATGGTGGCTCGAGCCACGTTGATGTGGTTAGGGGAACCCAATGATTTACACAAAACATCGTGGATGCCTGCTTCTTCCAAAATGGCCCGTGCAGCACCACCAGCGATTACGCCGGTACCTGGAGCGGCGGGTTGCAAAAGCACCCGTCCGCCGCCAGAAATACCCAACACTTTATGCACGATGGTTGAGCCGGCCATAGCGACGGTAGCCAAGTTGCGTTTCGCTTCTTCGGTACCTTTTTGAATAGCCAACGGCACTTCTTTTGCTTTGCCGTAGCCCAAACCTACTTGGCCCGCACCATCACCGATAACTACCAAAGCAGTAAAAGAAAAGCGTCGACCGCCCTTTACTACTTTGGCTACTCGGTTGATGTGAATGACTCGTGATTCACGGAGTCCGGAATCATCGATTTTAGGGGATTGTGTAGCCACTAGAACTCCAGTCCAGCTTGACGAGCGGCGTCGGCCAATGCGGCGACCCGACCATGATAGATGTAACCGCCACGATCAAATACCACAGTGTCTATTCCTGCTTCTTTGGCTCGTTCGGCAATGATGCGTCCTACTTCTTGGGCTGCAGCAACCCCGGTGATGCCATCGGCAACCCCTACTTGTTGGCTGGAGGCCGCTACCAAGGTATGTCCAGCCTGGTCGTCGATGACCTGAGCTGAAATATTTGAAGCCGACCGAAATACCGCCAAACGTGGGCGCTGCGAGGTGCCCGAAACGGATTTACGAATTCGACGATGGCGACGCAAACGCGCCGCCCGCCGGTCAATAGTTTGTGCGCTCACTTGGCTGCCTTTCCGGCCTTGCGGACTACATGCTCACCGAGGTACCGCACCCCTTTGCCTTTGTAAGGCTCAGGCTTGCGATACGAACGAATATCTGCGGCTACTTGACCGACCAATTGCTTGTCGATGCCCGAGATAATGATCCGTGTCGGTTCAGGAATATCAAAGGTGATGCCGTCAGGGGCCTTCACCGCGATGGGATGGCTAAAACCGAGTTGCAACTCAAGGGCACTATCGCCTTTGGGAAGCGCACGGTAACCAACGCCAATAATCTGTAGTTCTTTTGAATAACCCTCGGTTACCCCGATGACCATGTTGTTGATCAAAGAGCGGGTTAACCCGTGAAGCGCACGGTTGGTGCGTTCGTCGTCGGGGCGTTCAACAAGAACCTCTTCGCCTTCTTTGCGGACGGTAATGGCGCCGGGTACTTCGATGTCTAAGGCGCCTTTAGGGCCTTTGACTTCGATTTTGCGACCATCAACACCAACGTCAACCCCTGAAGGGATAACAATGGGGGCTTTACCAATACGTGACATGTGGTTCTCCTACCAGACGAAGCAGAGGACCTCGCCACCCATTCGGCGGCGGCGGGCCTCTCGGTCGCTCATCAGGCCCTTGCTGGTGCTGATCACGGCAACGCCGAGACCACCCAAAACACGGGGAATTTCAGTGGACTTTGAGTACACCCGTAGACCGGGAGTTGATACTCGTTTTACTCCGCTAATGACCCGTTCGCGGTCTGCGGAGTATTTCATGGTGATGGAGAGTTTCTGGCCGGGGCCTTCGGAGCTATCGGCGACGTCGAAGCCGACGATATATCCCTCTTCTTTGAGCATGGTGGCCAGGGCCACTTTTTGTTTAGATGACGGCATGGACACCCCGGCGTGCATCGCCGTATTGGCGTTACGAATGCGGGTGAGCATGTCGGCTACTGGATCGGTCATAGTCATATCAGTTGCCTCCTCTACCAGCTCGACTTAGTAAGCCCGGGGATTTCGCCCTTATGGGCCATTTCCCGCAAGCAAATGCGACACAAGTTAAAGGCACGGTAAACCGAGCGGGGGCGGCCACAGCGGCGACACCGCGTGTAAGCCCGAACTTTAAACTTGGGGGTCTTTTGTTGTTTGTTGACCAGTGCTTTTTTGGCCATTACTTCACCTCTTGTCGGAAGGGGAACTTGAACGCATCAAGCAGCGCCCGTCCTTCTTCATCTGTGTTGGCGGTCGTCACGATGGTGATGTCCATTCCTCGGGTTCGGTCTACTTTGTCGTAGTCGATTTCGGGGAAGATCAATTGTTCGGTTACCCCGAACGTGTAGTTTCCGTGGCCGTCGAATGACCGAGGGTTTAGGCCTCGGAAGTCGCGGATGCGGGGGATGGCCAGGGTCATCAAACGGTCGAAGAATTCGTACATTCGTTCGCCTCGTAAGGTGACTTTGGTACCGATGGCCTGACCTTCGCGTAAGCGGAAGTTAGAGATCGATACTTTGGCTTTGGTAATCAAAGGCTTTTGGCCTGAGATGGTTGTGAGGTCCGAAACAGCACCGTCAATCAACTTGGATTGCTGGGTTGCTTCGCCGACGCCCATGTTGATGACAATTTTTGTCAACTTGGGTACCTGCATGATGTTGACTAGGCCAAGATCGGTTTGTAGTTGTGGGCGAAGTTCCTTTTGAAAACGGTCGCTCAAACGTTCTGCGGTTGTAAGTGCCTCAACCATCGAGATCAACTCCTGTTCGTCGGCATACTCGTACTTTGTCACCGGTGTCGGTGAAGCGGTAGCCGATGCGGGTGGGCTGGCCGTCGCTGGGGCTTAGTACCGCCACGTTTGACACGTGGATCGGCATGGCCTTGTCAATGATGCCGCCTTGCATGGTGGCCGAAGTGGGTTTTTGATGACGCTTGGCCATGTTTACCCCTTCGATGAGTACTTTGTCTTCAGTAGGGAAAGCTTGCGTAACCGAGCCTTCACGGCCACGATCTTTACCCGACAAAACACGCACTTTGTCGCCTTTACGGATTCTCATTTAGAGCACCTCCGGGGCCAAAGAAACGATGCGCATGAACTTCTTGTCGCGAAGTTCACGACCCACGGGGCCGAAGATTCGGGTGCCACGGGGCTGCATTTGATCGTTGATAAGTACGGCGGCGTTTTCGTCGAACCGAATGTAAGAACCGTCAGCACGACGGCGTTCTTTTTTGGTACGAACAACAACGCACTTCACTACTTCACCCTTTTTTACGGCGGCGCCTGGGTTGGCGTCTTTTACGGTCGCTACGAAAACGTCACCAATGCCGGCGTAACGGCGGCGTGAGCCACCTAACACCTTGATGCACAGCACTTCGCGAGCGCCGGAGTTGTCAGCCACCCGAAGGCGGGATTCTTGCTGGATCATTTACTTAGCCCTCTCCAAAATTTCAAGCAGGCGCCAACGCTTCAACTTGGAGAGCGGGCGGGTTTCTTGTACCCGCACTCGGTCACCAGTCTTTAGTTCGTTGGCTTCATCATGGACATGCAGTTTCTTCGACCGTTGTACCGTTTTGGAGTAGCGGCGGTGCCGTACTCGGTCGGTGATCTTTACTACTGCGGTTTTGTCAGAGCCGTCAGAAACGACCACTCCCTCGCGAATTTTGCGAGCATTAAACCGTGCTTCTGTTGTCTCGTTCTCAGCCATTAGTTGGCTACCTCCTGGTCAGCAGCCATTTCTTCGGCTGCTACAATTTCTCGGGCTCGGAGTTCAGTCATGACTCGAGCAACACTTTTTTTAACCTCGCCCAAGCGGGCGTAGTTTTCTAATTGGCCGGTGACCAACTGAAAGCGCAGGTTAAAGAGTTCTTCTTTTGCTTCACCAAGCTGTTCGATAAGGTCGGTTTCGCCAAGATCGGCTAAAGATTTTTTGCGAGCCATGATTAAAAGCCCTCCTCACGCTTAAGGAAGCGTGCTTTAATGGGCAATTTTTGAATGGCCCGGTCCATAGCCTCACGGGCTACCGTTTCGTCGCTGTAGGACAGCTCAAAAAGTATGCGACCCGGCTTAACAACAGCTACCCAGCCTTCAACGTTGCCCTTGCCGGAACCCATCCGGGTTTCCGCAGGTTTTTGCGTTACTGGCTTGTCGGGGAATACGTTGATCCAGACCTTGCCGCCACGCTTGATGTGACGGGTCATGGCGATACGGGCCGCTTCGATTTGTCGAGCGGTAATCCACCCTGGTTCCAAAGCTTGGATTCCGTATTCGCCGAAAGTGATTTCGGTCATTCCCTTGCTCAACCCACGAGTACGACCTCGGTGGTGTTTGCGGTGGGCAACTTTCTTAGGCATCAACATGATCAGTCACTATCTCCGGGACGAAAGTTCGGCGTTTCGTTTTGTTCTTGAGTCGAAAGCTCAATGGCCTCTTCTTCAGCCAGGAGCTTTTCAAAAGCAGCGTCGCCTTCTTTGACCAGTGGGGTCGCTTCAATAATCTTGGCGGTTTCTTCGGCCTCGGTGGTTTCTGCTTCGCTTGTTGCGTCAGGGCGGCGGCGAGCAGCGGCGGCCGATGAAACAACGGTGCGTGGAGTATTGGGGGTTGCGGCGTCGCCCACAGCCATTGCTGCTTCGCGGGTGGCTTTATCGTCGGCCACTGCTTTGTAAGGCAGAATGTCTCCCTTGTAAATCCATACTTTTACTCCGATGCGCCCGTAGGTGGTGCGGGCTTCGCGGAAGCCGTAGTCGATGTCGGCTCGTAAGGTGTGCAACGGCACTCGGCCTTCGCGGTACCACTCGGTACGAGCCATTTCTGCGCCGCCCAATCGACCAGAGCATTGGATACGGATACCCAAGGCGCCAGCTTTTTGTGCGTTTTGTACTGCTCGTTTCATAGCCCGGCGAAAGGCGATACGTCCTACCAGTTGGTCGGCCACGCCTTGGGCGATCAAGGTGGCGTCCATCTCTGGTTCTTTGATTTCTTGAATGTTGAGGGCTACCCGGTTGTTGCCGGTTATTTTGCCCAAACCGCCGCGCAAACGGTCCGCTTCGGCACCTTTACGGCCGATCACGATGCCGGGGCGTGCGGTATGTACGTCCACCCGAATCTTGTCGCGGGTTCGTTCAACTTCTACTCGACTAATTGCCGCATGGGGCAATTCCTCAAGCAAGTATTCACGAATTTTCCAGTCTTCAATGACGTTGTCGGCGTACTCTTGGCGGGTTGCGAACCAACGAGACTTCCAGTCCGTGGTGATGCCCAAGCGAAAGCCGTAGGGGTTTACCTTCTGGCCCATTATTTGGCCTCTTCCTCGGTATCCGATGCCTCTTCGCTGGCTTCGGTGTCTTCGATTTCTTCCGCTTCGGCTTCTGCCGAGTCGTCTGCTTCTTCAGTGGTTTCAGCGGCCTCTTCTTCGGCTGCTACTTCTTCAACCACTTCTTGAGAAACAACTTCTTCGTTTTCTTCGGTCTCTGTGCCTTCGGCCTCGGCGGCTTCTGCTTCAGCTTCTGCCGCAGCAGCGGCTTCTGCTTCTGCTTCTGCGGAGGCTCGGCTGCGTTCTACCCGCTGGCGGCGAGCTTCGGCGGCCTGGTTGCTGGCGCCAGAACGACCGCGTGCTTCGTTACGTTCTTGCTGTTCGGCTATTTGTTCAGGGGTGTAGCGGCCCACGATGATGGTGATGTGGCAGGTGCGCTTGCGAATCGGGGTAGCCCGGCCGCGTGCTCGAGGGCGCCACCGCTTTAAGGTGGGCCCAACGTCGGCGTAGCAAGAAGAAACAAAGAGTTCTTCTGCGGGGATGCCGTCGTTGTGCTCGGCGTTAGCCACTGCGGAGTCCAAGCCTTTGGCGATTATTTCCGCCACGCTGCGTTCGGAGAAAGCCAAAATTTCGGCAGCCGCTCCGTAGGACTGGCCACGAATCAAGTCAAGTACTGCACGGGCTTTTGAAGCAGAAACCCGCACGTGACGGACAACTGCCCGGGTCCCGGGGCGTTCGTTGGTTTTGGTAGCGACCATTAGCGTTCCACGCTCTTTTCTTGTCCAGCGTGGTGCCGGAAGGTACGGGTAGGGGCAAACTCACCGAGTTTGTGACCGATCATGGCTTCGGTAATGAATACCGGAACATGCTTACGGCCGTCATGTACGGCCACGGTGTGGCCGATCATGTCGGGGATAATGGTGGAGCGACGGGACCAAGTCTTGATGACTTTTTTGTCGCCAGATTCATTTAACACATCTACCTTTTTGAGGAGATGGTCGTCCACAAAGGGACCTTTTTTTAGGCTGCGTGGCATGGTTCCTACCTTCGCGATCCACGACGTCGACGACGACGCACGATCAACTTGTCTGATGGCTTCTTGCGTGAACGGGTACGGCCTTCTGGCTTACCCCAAGGAGAGACCGGGTGACGACCACCGGAGGTCTTTCCTTCACCACCACCGTGAGGGTGGTCGACCGGGTTCATGGCTACACCACGGGTTTGTGGGCGAACGCCCTTCCAGCGGTTACGGCCGGCTTTACCGATCTTGGTGAGTTCGTGTTCTTGGTTACCGACTTCGCCAACGGTGGCTCGGCAATCAATGGGGACACGGCGCATTTCGGTGCTGGGCAGACGCAAGGTGGCGTAATCGCCTTCCTTAGCTACTAACTGCACGCTGGCGCCAGCGCTACGAGCCATTTTGCCGCCACCCATGGGGTACATCTCGATGTTGTGCACCGTGGTACCGACGGGGATGTAACGCAAAGGAAGTGCGTTGCCTGGTTTTATTTCTGAACCTTGGCCGGAGAACAAGGTTTCGCCGACTTTGACACCTTTAGGGGCCAAGATGTAACGCTTTTCGCCGTCATGGTAGTGCAAGAGCAAAATGCGGCAACTGCGGTTGGGGTCGTATTCAACGGCCGCCACTTTTGCGGGAATGCCGTCCTTGTTGCGACGGAAATCGATAATGCGGTACTGCTGTTTGTGGCCGCCACCACGGTGACGAGCTGTTTTACGACCGTAGTTGTTGCGGCCACCGGTGGAGATCTGGGATTCGGTCAATGAGCGTTCGGGACGGGTCTTGGTGATTTCAGAGAAATCGGAGACGGTCTGGAATCGGCGACCAGGACTGGTGGGCTTACGTTTACGCTGCGCCATGGTTAGACCTCAAACAATTCGATGGAGTCGCCCTCTACCAGGGTGACATAGGCTCGCTTAACGTCGGCTCGTTTGCCGAAGGTGCCGGTGCGGCGGTTACGTTTGCGCTTGCCTTTTCGGTTCAAGGTGTTGACCTTGAGTACTTTTACGTCGAACACTGTTTCAATAGCGTCACGAATTTCAGGTTTAGAAGCTGACTTGTGAACCACAAAGGCGTACACGTTGTCTTCTAAAAGGCCGTAGGACTTTTCTGAGACCACCGGCTTGATAATGACGTCGCGTGGGTCTTTCATTATGCGTCTTCTTTCTGCGCCGTGGTGGGCAAGGTGGCTTGAGTGAAGATCACCCAATCGCTTACCAACACGTCGTAGGCGTTCAGTTCTCCAGAGCTAATTACATGCACCTGGGGAAGGTTGGAGAAGCTTTTCCATGCGTTCTTGTCGTCGCGGTCCAAAACAACCAGCGAACGTCCTTCAACACCCAAATTGGACAGTGCCGCAATGGCGGCCTTGGTGCTTGGTGCATCAAAGCCCCAAGTGTCGAGTACGAGAACCTTGTTATCGCTTGCTCGGTCGGACAATGCAGAGCGCAGAGCTAAGCCGATCATTTTCTTGGGGGTTTTTTGGGCATAGCTACGAGGCTTAGGGCCAAGGGCTACACCACCACCGCGCCATTGTGGCGACCGGATGGAGCCTTGACGGGCTCGACCAGTACCTTTTTGGGCCCAAGGCTTAGCACCACCACCGCGAACCTCGGCTCGGGTTTTGGTGCTTTGAGTGCCGCGTCGGCGTGCAGCCAACTGGGCGGTTACTACTTGGTGCATTACCGCCATGTTGGGTTCAATGCCAAAAGTGGTTTCATCAAGATCAACGGAGCCGGTTGAGGCGCCGTGACAATCGTGCAAGGTCACGCTAGTCATGACTGGCCTCCCTTAACGGCGTTGCGTATGAGAACCGTTGCGCCTCGTGGCCCCGGTACAGAACCTCGTACCAAAAGAATTTCGCGCTCAGCGTCAGCTTCTACGACTTGTAAGTTCAAGGTGGTGGTTTTTTGGTTACCCATGCGACCTGGCATGCGCTTTCCTTTGAAAACGCGAGAAGGCGTGGCGCATTGGCCAATTGCTCCAGGTTTACGGTGCGCTTTGTGCACGCCGTGGGAAGCAGACAAACCGGCGAAGCCGTGGCGTTTCATAGCGCCAGCAAAGCCTTTACCGCGGCTTACCGCAGTGACGTCAACCAGACCAGATTCGGCCAACATGTCGACGGTGATTTCTTGGCCGACTTCGTAGCCACTCACATCGTCGATGCGGAGTTCTACCAGTTCGAGGCCAGCTTCTACGCCGGCGCCGGCAAAGTGTCCGGCTTCTGGCTGGGTGAGTTTGGCGGCGTCTCGTTGACCGTAGGTCACTTGGAGAGCGCTGTACCCATCTCGTTCTTGGGTTTTTACTTGGACGACGCGGTTGGTGCGAACACGAAGCACAGTAACGGGGACGACGCGATTGTCTTCGTCCCACACCTGTGTCATGCCGACCTTTTCGCCGACGATTGCTTTGTTGGCCATGATGGCTCCTGCGAGTTTTGTCATCATGAGCACCCCTGTTGGGCACTCAAGCGGACGCTCCGTGCAGGCATGGTGCCCGACGGAGCGGAGATTCGGTTGTGTCGTCTGGTTCCTTAGCGCTTCTTGCGAAACGTTTCAGGCCTATCCGAACGTCAATTGACACGCCTTGGGACCCTCCCAATAGACGCAGAAGGACAATACTATAAGGTAAACGCGCTCCACCACAACGCGAGAGGCAGAGGTATCCCTCAAGAGCCATCGTCGCGCCACTACCGTCGCCGAATAGTGAATGATTCTTCCGCCTCCCCTGCGCTTTCTCGCCCTCCTCGTTGGGTCATACAGTCAATACTGGTTGCCCTCATCGGGTACGGCTTGCTCGGTTACGTGCTGAGCATGATCTCCTCGCTGCGCTCGTTATTCATTATTTTGTTGGTTTCTCTTTTCTTGTCGTTTGCCATCGAACCGGCCGTCAACCGCATGGAGAACCTCAGAGTGCGGCGCGGTGTGGCGACGGGAATAATGTTTCTTCTTATTCTGGGGGCCATAGGAGGATTCGGGGTAGCGGTGGGAGCGTTGTTAGCCGAACAGCTCACCGAATTTTCCGACAATATTCCTACCTATTTAGCCGATATTGATACTTTTCTTGAAGACCAGTTCGGGGTCGAAGAGGCTACTGCTGACCTGAGAACCAACTATGAAGATGGGGCCATAGCCAGTTACCTCGGTTCTTTTGCTGACGACCTTGCGCGCTTTGGTTCCACGGTGGTCAACGTGTTATTCCAGCTTTTCACCATCGGCCTTTTTACTTTTTACCTGGTGGCCGAGGGTCCAAAGCTTCGGCGTTCGGTTTGTTCGCTGCTTTCTGCGCAAAAAGCTCGCCGAGTGTTAGTGGTGTGGGATTTAGCCATTGCTAAAACCGGTGGTTACATTTTGTCCCGTGCTGCTTTGGCCATTATCGCTGGGGTGGTCCATTGGGTGGCCTTCGAATTCATTAACCTTCCCTCCGCGTTGGCGTTAGCCCTTTGGGTGGGCGTGGTGTCGCAGTTCATTCCGGTTATCGGCACCTATATCGCTGGGGTGTTGCCGGTAGTGGTTGGTTTGCTTGACGAACCCTCGACTGGTTTATGGGCCTTGGTCATCATTGTTGTTTACCAGCAACTCGAAAACTACTTCTTTGCTCCCCGTATCACCGCTCACACTATGGAAATCCATCCGGCGGTGGCTTTCGGGTCGGTTATTGCCGGCAATGCGTTGTTGGGGGTAGTTGGGGCCTTGTTGGCGCTGCCTTTTGCGGCCACCCTGCAAGCCGTTATTTCGGCCACCGCTGAGCGTTATGAGGTAGACGAAGAGACGTTAAAAGAAAGCCGGGCCCGGCGCGGCCGCAAAGAGCGTCCCCGGCGAGGGGCTTTTGCTACCACGGTGCGCGGAGTACTGGAGTGGGTTGGAGTGATTGCCGGAGCGTTCGTGTTTGCCCTGGTGGTAAAAACATTCTTATTCCAGGCCTATTACATTCCGTCGCCTTCCATGGAAGCCACGTTGGAAATTAGCGACCGGATAATCGTAAATAAACTTAGCTACCAACTGCACGATGTAAACCGGGGAGACGTCATTGTCTTCAAAAACCCTGAGGGCGCTTCGAGGGGTGTTGAAGATCTCATCAAGCGCGTGGTGGGGTTACCAGGAGAAACCGTTCAGGTGCAAGGGGGGCGGGTCTACATTGATAAAATTTTGCTGCTCGAGCCCTACTTGGCCGCTCAAGATATTACCGGCTCGTTTCGTAAACCTCCGGGGTGTGTGGGCATCAACGATGCACCGGACCAGTGCACGGTGGCCGACGGCTACGTCTTTGTCATGGGCGACAACCGCCCTAATTCTAATGACAGTCGAGTTTTTGGCCCGATACCCGTGGATTCCATAGAAGGCCGAGCCTTTTTACGGGTCTGGCCGTTGGGGCGTTTCGGACGCCTTTAGCGGGCCTTAAAGAATCGTTGTTCGGCAGTTACCAGACGTTCTACATGGTCGCCATAAATGCCGTCTACGCCAATTTTGAGCAATCGATTGATTTGCCGCGGTTGCTGGGCGTCCCAAGCCAAACACCGCAAGCCGAAGCGGTGAAATAAAGCGACGTGACCGGCCGTCCAGGAGGGCTCGGGCATGTTTATGGCATCAAAGCCGGCGGAAGAAAGTTGTACCGCTCGTCGTTCGTGTTGACCGGTGAGCAAATCTTGAGTGGGGGAATCGACTAGGTGAAACTCTTGGTTGTGTTCTCTCCATGTGGCGGCGGTTTCCCAATGGGGAAAACAAAGCCAGAGACGAGAGGTGGCTTGAAACGAAGCGGCGATTTTTGAAATGGCGGTGAAGGCCGCCGGGTCCTTGACGTCAAGGGAAAGATCAAAATTGCTACCCACCGACTCATAGAGGGCATTCAACGTAGGGAGGTGATCGGGGAGGTCGGTCAGATTCATTTGAGAGAGTCGGCGTTTGCGAAAGAAGGGGCCGAGGTGCCCCCGGTGGTCAAGAACCACCTGTCCGTCGGAGGTCAGCCAGGCATCGCTCTCTAGCCCGGTGGCTCCCATGGAGAGGGCCGTTTGGAAGGTAGGCAAAGTGTTTTCTGGGCCATGGGCCTTGCCGCCGCGATGGGCAAACAGAATGGGCCGCTGGGAGGGCGGTGGCAAATAAGACGGCATACCTACCATCATGGCCGATATATCTGGGTAGGGGGCATTATGGCGCTGGTAGAGTCGCCTCATGGGAAATCTTGGTGGCGGTGAAGTAATGGTTATTTTGCTTCTGGCATTGATGGTTCTAGGCCCGACCCGTCTTCCCGAAGTGACCCGCCAAATTGGTAAAGCGCTCCAGCAGGTGCGTCAGGTTACTCGAGGATTTCAAGCCGAACTGCAGGCAGCAATTGACGACCCGGTAGCTGAACTGCAAGCACGAGCTCGTGGAGATGAGTTAGTAGCCGAAGAAAAAGCGCAAACAGAAGAGAATATTTCGCCGCGGTCCGAGGCCCCAGAAGAGCTATCTGAACAAGAGCATCCAGACGATTTGGACTCCGTGAACCTGTAGCCATGAAAAGTAGCCAAATGACTCTTGTTTCTCACCTGGAGGAACTACGCCGCCGCTTATTGGTGGTGGCGGGAGCGGTGGTGCTCGGGGCAATCGTTTGTTGGATTTTTTACCCCCAGATTCTTGATTTTCTTCTTCGCCCGTACTGTCAGGTTCGTCTGACTATGCCCAGTAGTTCTGTTTTTGGTCAAAGTTGTGAACTCTTGGTCACCGACCCCTTGGAGCCGTTTGGGGTAAGAATGACTGTGGCTGGCTACGGAGGGGTAGCTCTGGCTATGCCGGTTATTTTGTGGCAACTTTGGCGTTTTGTCGCCCCGGGTTTGTACCCCAAAGAGCGGCGCTGGGCGGTGCCTTTTGTTCTTTCTGGGATGGTGCTTTTTGTTTCGGGAATGGCTTTGGCTTATTGGAGTATCCCGCGTGCGTTGGATTTTCTGGTCAGTATTGGTGGCCCCGACCTAGTGAGCGTGTTTTCCCCGGCCAAATATTTAGGGTTCGTGGTCAAGATGACCATTGCTTTTGGCATCGGCTTTGAGTTTCCTTTGGTGCTCATCATGTTGCAAATGGTTGGCATTTTAAGCAATAAGGTTTTGAGAAAAAATCGCCGCTTCGCCATTGTGGGAATTGTGGCGTTGGTGGCGGTACTGACCCCCAGCGGGGACCCGTTTACTTTGTTGGTTTTGTCGGTGCCCATGATAATTTTTTACGAAGCAGCCATTTTGTTTGGGCGTCTTAGAGACCGCCGTCAACGACGAGTAGACGAGTAGACCGCAATGACCGACCACCCGTTTGATCTTGACCGTTTTCAACTCGAAGCAATGGAAGCTATTGATGCTGGTCGTTCCGTTTTGGTTTCTGCCCCTACCTCAAGCGGTAAAACTTTGGTGGCCGAACACGCTATTGATTGTGCTCTGAAAGCGGGAAAACGTACTTTTTACACCACGCCCATCAAAGCTCTCTCTAACCAAAAGTTCCGTGACCTGGGGCAAAGGTTGGGCTGGGACAAAGTAGGGCTGCTTACCGGAGACAACAACATTAACGGCGATGCTCCGGTAGTGGTGATGACCACCGAGGTGCTGCGCAACATGTTGTATGCCGGCTCTTCCGCGGTGAACGACTTGGGCTGGGTAGTGCTTGATGAAGTGCATTTTTTAGAAGACCCCTACCGTGGCCCGGTTTGGGAAGAGGTAATTTTAGGGTTGGATCGCTCGGTGGGGGTGGTGGCGCTTTCGGCCACTGTTTCGAATGCCGATGAGCTGGGCGACTGGCTGAGAGCCGTTCGCGGTGAAATTGAAGTGGTCGTAGAACGCAAACGACCGGTCCCGCTAAAGGTGCATTACATGGTCACCGAGCGACGCAAATACCGGCGTTTGCACCGCCTACCGGTGCTGGTAGAGAACCAAGCCAACCCACAAGGGCGCCGTTTCGACTCTGAGGGGCAACGAGGCGGACATCATGGCCAGCGATCCGATTACGCCACGCCCCGCCGCGACGAGGTACTCGAGGAACTACAAAAGCAAGAGTTGCTGCCCAGCATTCATTTTATTTTTAGTCGGGCCGGGTGCGACGAGGCGCGTGATCGGGTTTTGCAGTCGGGTATTTCGCTAAACACGCCCGAAGAAACGGCCGCCGTCGAAGCACTTTTGCAAGAGCGTTTGGCTCAGGTGGATGCCGATGACCTCTTGGCCCTTGAGGTGGACCAATGGGCGGCGGGTCTCTGCCGTGGGGTGGCCTCGCACCATGCAGGTTTGGTCCCGCTCTTTAAAGAAATAACTGAAGAACTCTTTATCGCCGGCCTACTGAAAATGGTTTACGCCACCGAAACTCTGGCCTTGGGGGTTAACTTGCCCGCCCGATCAGTGGTTATAGACAAACTCACCAAATTCACCGGCGATGGTCACGAAATGCTGACCCCGGGCCAGTTCACCCAGTTAACCGGGCGGGCGGGGCGGCGCGGCCTCGACACCATCGGTCATGCTTTGGTGCTGTGGTCGCCCTTTGTGCGCTTTCCTCAGGTTGCGGGGTTGACTATGAGCAGCGACTTTGTTTTGCGTTCCGCTTTTCGCCCCACCTACAACATGGTGGCCAACTTGATGCATAGCCGTTCGCAGAGCGAAGCAGAGCTTCTCTTGGGGCGCTCCTTTGGCCAGTTCCAGGTAGATCGGCAATCGGCTCTTTCATCGGGGCGTCAAGAAGTAGCACAAAGAGAGCTTGAAGAACTCCAGGCGATAACCCCTCGTAATCCTGAGAAACGGGGCAAAGCTTGCCCGATGGCTTCCTTGCGGCCCGGCGATGTGGTGGTCCTCGACAATGGGTTAGTACACGGCGTGATCTCGGTGGCTAACCGCAAAGGTGGGCGCGTCAAATTGCGCACCATCAATGAGAAAAACAAGTTGGAGACACGAGAAGCGCAAGACCTAAATTTGGAACCCCGCTTGTTGGACACCATATTTATCCCCAAAGTGCCGGACCCTTCTATTCGTTTGCACCGGCGAGAAGTGGCTGCGCTGTTGTCGCCGTATGTGCGAGGCGATGCCAGCGACGACGGTAAACGCCAGCGGCGCATCTTTCGTTTGAAACGAGATATTAAACGCATGCAAAAACAGGCAGAAGGGGAAAGTCTGGTGGCCCGTATGGCGGCCACCACCGGGGTGTTAGAGGAACGAGGTTTGGCCGATGGCTGGGCATTGACGGACGCAGGGCTCCCCTTGACCCGCATCTATAACGAAGCCGACCTGGTGGTTGTCGAGGCTTTAAACAACGGGCTTTTTGATGGTTTGAACCCGGCAGAGTTGGCGGGCGTAGTGTCAACCCTTACTTACGGGCATCGTGGCCCAGGGGAGTCTGGACCGTTAAGACTGAGCGGCCCCATGGCAGAGCGACTGCACAGCATTGCGGCGCTTTGGGAAGAGATAGCGGAGGTCGAAGAGCGCTATGGGTTGCCCTCGGTTTCTGAACCGGACCACGGTTTTGCTGAGGTGATTCATGGCTGGGCGGCCGGGGGCGACCTTGACCAAGTTCTTGACCAAGAAATAAATGGCGGCGAATTTGTGCGTAACGTACGGCTGGTCGTTGACCTCATTGGGCAACTACGCAAAGTGGGGCCACCGGCCTTGCAACGCACGGCTGCCGAAGCGATCGAAGCATTGGAGCGCGGCGTGGTAAGCATTTCGGCCGCTTTGGGCACTGATGAAGGCGAAGAAGAGACACCAGACGAGGGCGAAGAAGAACCGCCTGAGGAAGCAGATGAGCATTAAGCGAGGCCAAGATTGGGGGCAAAACGGCCCCCTGCCTGCTGATGGGGTGGTAGTTCACAACAATGCCGAACTGCAGAAGTTGGTCGAAGATTGCCGACGCGGTAACCAAGAATTGCCCACGGTGGGCTTAGCGGGTGGCGACCTTTGGCGAACCCTGGGCGGCACCAAGCAGCAGTCACGATTGCAAACAGCAGAAGCGCAACACCTAAAAATTGATGTGGGGTCGGTGTTGGTGGACGGAAAAATCCATTGGTTTGTGGCCCATGCGGTCGCTCGAAAAAGCTGGTGGCGGGGACAGGTTTGGCTGGCCGCAAATGCTGCACACCATGGCAACTGGAATCTGGCGCCGCGAGCCCACCCGGGTGATGGACTGCTGGACGTCATCTCAGGAAACCTCCCTTTGGGGCAGCGGATAAAGGCCCGATCGCGTTTAGCTTCCGGCACCCATTTACCTCATTCCGGACTTACGGTGCGTCGCGTTGCGGCGATGCAAATCACTTTGGCGCCCGGCACTGGTCTTTGGTTAGATGGCCAACCGGTGGGGGAGGCCCGAGACCTTTCGGTTCGTCTTGAGCCCGAAGCCCTCCATGTGGTGATCTAAGAACTAAAGTCCTTCCCATGACCAACTTTGATGCTTCGGCCGCCAAAAAACAAGCTTGCGCTTCTATTGATGCTTTAGCCGAAGTATTGATCAATGCTTCACACGAAATTCACGCCAACCCAGAGTTAAATTTTAAAGAACACCATGCCCATGACCTCTTGACCTCGGTACTGGAAAGCAATGGGCTAGAAACTCAACGAGCGGCCTACGGGCTTGACACGGCCTTTGAAGCCCGGGCGGGCTCTCAGGGCCCGGTGATTGCTGTGCTCTGCGAATACGACGCCCTGCCAGACATTGGCCATGCTTGTGGCCACAACGTCATCGCTACTGCTGGATTGGGTGCTGGTTTAGCTTTGGCTCCGTTGGCTGAACAATTAGGTGGGCAACTACGGGTTTTAGGCACGCCGGCCGAAGAAGGCGGTGGCGGCAAAGTGTTGATGTTGCAGCGTGGGGCTTTTGTTGATGTCGACGCCGCCATGATGGTGCACCCGGCTGGGTCTGAGGTGGAGCGCATCACCAGTTTGGCCATCGAACAACTCGAGGTGCGTTACACCGGTAAAGCTTCGCACGCCGCCGCGGCCCCCGAAAAAGGTATTAATGCACTCGACGGCGCGGTGTTGGGCTACAACAACATTGCTGCGTTACGTCAACACATTGCCCCCGACGAACGCATCCACGGAATCTTTACTGATGGCCCGGCCAAAGCAAACATTGTTCCTCATCATGCTGGAGCGAACTGGTATATGCGTTCGCCTACCCGAGTCGGGTTAGCGGCTTTGAAAGATCGGGTGGTGCGCTGTTTAGAAGCGGGCGCTTTGGCTGCGGGTTGCACCATGGAACACACCTGGGTCGAGCGTCCTTACGACGATGTCATTGATAGCCGCCCGTTGCTGGAGGCTTACATCGCCAATGCGCAGTCTCTCGGTCGAGACCCACGCCCCGAGAGCGAAACCGCCATTGTGGGGAGTACCGATATGGGCAACGTGAGTTATGCCGTGCCCTCAATACACCCCATGATCAAAGTGGCTCCCGAAGAAACCGCTATCCACACTGTGGATTTTGAGCAATGCGCTGGCGGGCCTCAAGGCGACCAGGGGGTCATTGACGGGGCGAAAGCCATGGCCATGACGGTTATTGATTGTTGGACGAAGCCAGAGATTTTAGCGGACGCTGAAACAGCGTTTCTTGCTGCGGGCGGTGTCCGCGCTTCAGGCTTTGCGACCACCTAGCCTCACCTTTTGTGACCCCCTATACCGCGGAAGAATTTACCACCGAAGAGTCTGATGTTCTTCGACGCTATTTCACGAACTTGGATGAACCAGTCTTTGCCTTGGTCAACTTGCCCGAGGTGGTCAAAGGAGCGTTGTTTGCTCGTTACTCGCGCACATCACTTAGTTTGCGTCGGCTTTTTCTTGATGAGTTTGTGGGCGAGTTAGATGTCAGCGGTGATGAAACGATTGACGCCACCATGGGGTTGCGTCGGGCCGAAGAACTTTATGACAAAGTGTTTTTTGAATTCGGCGATGACAGCGTGGCTCAACTGGGCGGGGTGCATCTGGCCTGCGAACAGTCGTCAAATGTGTTGACAAAAATTCTTGAGTGGGGCCGTTTGATGGCTTACCTTGAACAGTCAACCCGGTACATCGCTTACGACGATCGGCCTGGTGGGCGTTTCCGTTATTACCGAGACCCCGAGGTGTTGTCGTCTGCTTTGGGGGCGCGTTACATCGCCGATTTGGATCGGCAGTTTGAGGCCTACTCGTCCATGGTGGGCAGTATGCGTGAGTTTTATCGACGCAATGTGCCGCAAGGACCGGATGACTCTGACTTCATTTATCGACAGGCCCTTTCGGCTAAATCGTTTGATGCGGTGCGGGGCGTGCTGCCGGCGGCATCACTTTCTAACGTGGGTATTTATGGGACCGGTCAGGCCTACGAAGCGCTGCTTATTCGTATGCGGTCGCATCCATTGCCAGAGGCTCGTTCCTACGCCGAGTTGATTCTTAAAGAATTACGTAAAGTCGTGCCCTCGTTTTTAACGCGGGTTGACCTGCCCGACCGTGGTGAAGCGATAGGCGAGTATCAAGACGAAAACCGTCAACGTTTAGAAGAACTCGCCGAAGGATTTTTCCCCGAGACGCAAACCATTGCTGCTGCTCCGTTGGTTGATTTAACTGACTTCGACCCAGATGCAGAAATAAAATTGGTGGCCTCGGCGCTGTACCCACATACCCAGCACAGCGACCGAGTGGTTGAACAACGGGTACATATGATGACGGTGGATGAGCGGGTGAGTGTTTTACGGGCCATGGTGGGGGAGCGGGGCAACCGGCGCCACCGACCGGGCCGTGCGCTGGAAAGGCCATCTTACCGCTTTGATGTTTTGTCGGACTACGGCGCTTTTCGAGATCTGCAACGTCACCGCATGTTGACCATTGAGTGGCAGCGCCTCTCGGCGGCTCACGGTTTTGTACGGCCTCCAGATATTGATGAGGCGGGGCTAAGCGACCAGTTTGATGCGGTTATGGAACGTTCGGCGAACCTGCATCAGGCTCTTGAGGGCCCGTTTCCTGACCAGGCCTCGTACGCCGTGTCGTTGGCTTACCGGGTGCGTTACCTCATGCACATGAATGCTCGAGAGGCCATGCACCTTTTAGAGTTGCGCACTAGCCCGCAGGGGCATCCGGCTTACCGAGAAGTCGGCCAGCAAATGCATCACTTGATTTCTGACGTGGCCGGCCACCGAGCTATTGCCGAAATGATGACCTTCGTGGATCATTCTTCAGAACTTGATTTAGAACGCTTGGAGTCTGAGCGTCGTGCCGAACAGAAACGGACCCAACGGGACCAGGCACGCTAGTGAGGGCAGCATCGGTCGGTTTTTGTTTGGCTGGCGTCCTGCTCTTGGGGGCTTGCTCTGGCAGCGAAGCCCGACCCTCGACAACGACGGTAGTTTTGGGGCAAGGCCCTGATGTCACTGTTTCTTCTGAGGAAACGGTGACTCCAACGGCCTTGCCTGATGGCATAACCACTTCGCTGACCGGGGCACCTAGCGAAGAGCCGAATGCCGTGCCGGTCACCCATCCACCGCTTGAACCTATGGTGGTGACTGTTTTGCCTAGTAATTTTGGAGCGCTAGATGGGCTCTTTGCCCAGCATGTAAGCGTCTTCGGCGTGCCCATCGTGGCGACCCCCGCCACTGACCCGGCGAAGATTCTGCATGCTGCACAAGTACTGCGTGGCTATTTAGATAACGATCAAGACGGCAATGTAGATGACCCAGCGGTTCTTTCTGCTCTCTTGGACGCCCGTTCGGGAGTGATGATGGGGGCATCAAACCAGGACATAGATCGAGACGAAATTTGGGAAGCCTTCGGAGAACTCGAAGAGGCAGGTTTTTCTCCCTTTCAAGAGTTGTATGCCAACGAAACAGCGCAACCGGGTTCTTTTGATTTTGCTTTAGAAGAAGTGCACCACTTGATTTATGACCGAGGTTGGGCGGTGGTTTACCCCGAGTATTTTGCTCGAGAAGGCTCTGCGCTGTCGGAGGCCATGGATATTGCTCGGGGCGGGCACTTCACTTCGGTACCAAACCCTTACCCATCTGCCGCCTGGTACAGCTATGACGACCGAACCTGTGACTACGGGTGCATGGTTACTGAATACTTTTATTGGGCACACACCACGTTACTTGGGTTACAGGTCGCAGTGGGGCCGGAACGGTGTCAAGAGATTTCTCACGAATGGCGCCCCTGTACCCCTGATGATCTCCGACAAACGGACCCCGCTGTGGTAGGCATACTGGAAAACCCCTTACTTAAATTACCCATGAAGTCACCTTTGTAAGAAAAGACGTGGTGATGGCCGCTGGTGTGTCTATGATCCGGCGGCGAACGATTTAATATTATTGAGGATCAAATGAGCGAAGAAACAGAAGAAGAACTTGAAGAAGGAGCCGACGAGGAATTCGACGGCGACACCGACGAAGAAGTCGACGGTGAAGGCGAAGACGTCAACGCAGATGACGATGACGATGACGATGAAAAAGGGCAAGAGACGTCAGATGATGCTGACGACGAGGACCTTGACGACGACGAGGTTGAAGCCGACCTTGAAGCCATTTTGCGTGACCGTATCGCCGCCGACGAAGACGACGAAGACGGCGAAGACGGCGTAGTCGCGGTGGTGGCTAAGCCAACTGACGATGTGCAAGAACGCCAAAAGACCGAAATGCATTGCCCTCATTGCTTTTTACTGGTGGAGGCAAAAACTGTTGCTGAGACCGGTGAATGCGGCCACTGTGGTGGCCCTATTTCATAGGCGCCATGGAATCCGCCCGAAAAGCAACGGCGGACGACCTTGCGGCGTTAGTTGACCTCGGTCAACGAGCTCGCCAGGAAATGGTGGAAAAACGAGGCGGAGACACCCTTGACCGGTTAGACCCGTTTCGCCTTGATGTGGCGGGGGAGATGCGTCAAGCGCTCGCTGATGCTCAACGCTTGGTGGTGTTGGGTTGCTACGAAGACACGCCGGTGGCCTACGGGTTGGTTCGGGTTTATACCGCGGCCGATCAACAACTGCAGGCCACCATTGAAGCGATTTTTGTGGAGCCAGAAGCGCGGTCGGTGGGGGTTGGCGAAGCGGTAGTAAATGAACTTATTGCGTGGTCCAAAAGTAGGGGAGCGGTGGCCATTGATGCGCTGGCTCTCCCGGGGGACCGAATGACCAAAAACTTTTTTGAGAGCCAAAAAATGGTGGCTCGAGCAATCGTGGTGCAGCGCTCGCTGATTTAACGCTTACGAGCGGGGGCCGCGGCGGCGTTTGTTTCGTGGCGGAGCGGTGGGGGCGATGCCGAAGAGTGCGGCAATGGCCGGAACCTGCATAGACAGGCGGGTCACTAACTCCAGAAGTTCTTTGTTGGGTTCGGCCGGGATGCCGGCGGGGACTACTCGTCCGCGAACAGGGGAGAGGGCTACGGCGTCAAGCACGGTACCCCAACGGTCTTGGCCGGTGTCGCTGCTGAGCCCTTCGGCGGCGCCTTGGGCGAGTTTTTCTAACAGGTCACCAGGGAGAGGTGCGCCGGCCTTAGGGGGGCGGGAGCTCAGGCGAAGGGCTCGCACCATGCGGCCATCGGCCAGAGTGCTCGCTACTTCGGCTTGCCATTTGGCGTGCTCACGGTCAACACGACCGGTTAGTTCTGTACGGAGTTGCTCGGCGAGTTCTCGGGTGTCATCGGTTTTGGCGGCTGTCTCGGCGGCCACTACCACCGAGCGCAGGTCACGAAGGTCGAGGTCGGCAACGCCTTTGAGGGCTGCTTCGGCCCGGTCCTGCCAGTCGGCGGTGCGCAAGGATGGTTGAATGCGTTCGGCCAGTTTCAACAAGAGGGCTTCGGGGACGGCTGGTTCGCCGGCTGCTTCAGCTGCGGCGTTTTGTTTAGCGATTTCGGTGCGCAGCCCGGGGACGCCGTTGCGAGAAAGTTGGCGGCCCAAGAGTTGAAGTTCTTCAGGAAGGGCAGCCACCGCGGCGTCACGATGGGTGTGACGAGGGCGCAGACGTTTGGCTCGTGGGGGAGCAGTCCGCTGTGGGCGATCTTGGCGAGGCTTGCGGCTGTCTTTGCGGTCGCCGTCTTTGTTTTCGCGTCGCGGTTTGCGATCGGTGCGGTTGCGGGGACCACGGCGATCGCCGTCTTTTTTGTTTCGGCGGTTGTCGTCACGTCGGTCATTGTCGCCGCGGCGTCCTTTTTTGGAGGCCAGGGTGCTGGTGACCAATGGCGTTTCTTTGCCGCTGCCAAGCATCTCTAAGAGTTCCGGTGCGGATCGCGGTGCACGGGTGGTCAAAACTGAGGTGACGGTGATGCCGTCGACAAACTGTTCGGTCTCAACTTTGAGGACATCTCCTACAGATTCACCGCCGTTAAGCAGGGCTCCGTCGAGCGAACCTTTGGGTAATTTTGCTCCGGCGGCCCGCCATGTCCAGGTACCGTCGTCGCGCGTGCTGGTGAGTTCAATTTCTATCCGTGGCATAGTGAGCAACGCTAGCCGAATGAAGTAGGGAAGCGACCACGAACCGCCAGAAGTGGCAAAAGAAACCACAGCGTTAATGGCTTGCTTTTGTAGATAACGGATGTTATCATCTATTCGTACGTAAAACACCCGAGAAAATCAATGGCTCACCGAAAACTACCTAACCCAGAGGAAATGCCCGCCGTCTTCCATGAATGGCTGTTCTGGCTGTCGTCGCTGGAAGACAAACCAGCCACCACGGTTCGGGCATACAACCAAGGAGTTAGACGCGTTGTGTGTTTTGCTGAAATTAAGCCTGATGATTTTTCTGCAGATTCATTTTCGCAAAGAGAGTTGACAGATATTGCGCGAACAATGAAGGTTTCAGAGAAACCTGATCCCAAAAACCCAGGAAAGACTATTCGCGAGTTTAAACCAGCGACGCTAAGCCAAAGCATGGCCGCAATGAAATCATTCTTAGACTTTTGCATTACAGACGGTTTAGTAAAAGAAGTGCCAAATGTGTCTCTTATTCGTAAAGTTTCAAAACTGGCCGTTGAACAACCAGAGCCTGAGTACTACACCATCGGTGAACTCAAGCGTCTCTTTGATGCGGCGCTCATGGATGTTGACGCTAAAAAAACCGGGGACAACGTTCGCTGGCCTGAGCGAGACTGTGCGATGCTTTCGCTGTTTGCTGGACTTGGGCTCAGGGTTTCAGAAGTAATAGACGCGGATTGTTCTTGGGTGATATTTGACGGGCTAGAAAGTTCGAAGCGAGCTGTTATCAGAGTGGAGGGGAAGGGGAATAAAATGAGAAGGCTGCCGCTTTCAGAGGAACTGATCGACATCCTTGAGGTGTGGAAGCGAGCCAGGTCAGAGCGATTCGGTGAGCCAAATCCGGATGACCCTCTATTCGTGACTAGAAATGGTGCAAAGCGACTGAATTATCCCAGGCTCCGCTACTGGGTTCTCAGGCTAAATAAATTGGCGGGCCTCAAGAATCGGTCGCTCCATTCTCTTCGTCATACTGCCGGTGTGCAGTGGGCATCAAAGGGCGTACGAATGGCGGAAATTCAAAGTCTCCTTGGTCACGCCAGCATAAAAACAACTGGTGTGTACACAGATATGGCGTCCGTTGACTTGCTTAAAAGCATCAAAAAATCAGAAGCAAACAACCTAGTTGCGCAAATAGTAAAAGAAATCGACCAATGACTTATACCAAGGGGAAACTTCTGGTGGCGGGGGCGGCTTTAGAGGATCGTCACTTCAACCGGACGGTCGTTTTTATGCTTGAA